>NZ_JBKVWU010000015.1:5202-32799 GCF_046972485.1 Hominilimicola sp. | reverse complement strand
GATTTTCTCTTGTTTACAGCGGAAACTTCAAAATGCTTTTGGAAGCGGAAACTTACGGAACAATGCGTTTTCAGGCAGGAGTAAATCCGCATAATTTCAAATGGAAACTTAATAAGGGAGAACAATTTATTACGCCGGAGTTGGTAATGGTATATTCAGAGAACGGATTGGGCGAAATGTCGCGTACATTTCATAGACTGTATCGCAGAAATTTATGCAGAGGCATTTGGCGTGATAAGGTACGACCTATACTTATAAACAATTGGGAAGCAACATATTTTGATTTTAACGAAGATAAACTTATTAACATATGTAAAAAGGCATCGGAACTTGGAATCGAACTTTTCGTTCTTGACGACGGTTGGTTCGGAAAACGTAATAATGATAAATCGTCATTGGGAGATTGGTTTGTCAACACAGACAAACTTCCCGGTTCTCTTAAAGGTTTGTCTGAAAAGGTTGACAAATTGGGGATGAGTTTCGGACTTTGGGTTGAGCCTGAAATGATATCGGAAGACAGTGATTTGTTCAGAAAACATCCCGATTGGGCATTGAGAATACAGGGTAGAGAAATGCATGAAGGCAGAAATCAATATGTGCTTGATATGGGCAGAGATGATGTTGTGGCATATCTTACCGATGTATTTACAGCCGTTCTTGGCAGTGCAGATATTAAATATATAAAATGGGATATGAACAGGAACATAAGTGATGCTAATTCGGCGGCACTTCCACCGAACAGACAAGGCGAAGTTATGCACAGATATATACTTGGCGTATACAAACTCATGGAAAATCTTGTTTCAACATTCCCGAATATTCTGTTTGAGGGCTGCAGCGGCGGTGCAGGAAGAAACGATCCCGGAATATTGTATTATATGCCGCAGAATTGGGGAAGCGATAATACAGATGCAGTGGAAAGAATGTATATACAGTACGGAGCCGGAATGGTTTATCCGTCAAGTACAATATGCGCACATGTATCGGACGTACCGAATCATCAAGTAGGACGTACAACACCTATGAAACTGCGTTCGGAAGTGGCTATGAGTGCTGTTATGGGTTATGAATTTGATTTGTCAAAACTTACAGATGATGAATGTTATGATATTTCGGAGCAGATTAAACAGTATAAACGTATACGCAGTATAGTTTGTTTCGGAGATTTATATCGACTTATTAACCCATTTGAAAACAGAAGCGCATCATGGATGTATGTGTCTGAGGATAAGACTAAGGCGGTTGTATTCTATTATAATAAACTTGCAAAACCGAATTCAGAAATCAGACGACTTAAATTAAAAGGACTTGACGAAGGAAAAACATATATAGTGGATAACAAAGAATATACAGGACGTACCCTTATGAATTTCGGATTGTATCTGCCGGAATATGAGAAGGATTTTGAGAGCAGAGCGTGGGAAATAGAAGAAAAGAAATAAAAATATTGCATATAAAAAACACCGCATAATACAAAATGCGGTGTTTTTATATGCTGAACATTTTTGGATAATAATATGTACCCGCCAGCCTGTTTAGACAGGTAAAGCGGGTACATATCATATACAAGGGGTATTTACTTGATGTGTGCTAATTGAAAAGATGTGTCAATATTTCTCTATTTTACTGTAATACTTTTTGAATATACATTGCTTACAGGTGTTTGAGTGGATGTCCATGAGAAAACCTTGAGCAGATAAGTTCCTTTTTCCTCAGGCATTTTTACTTTGCATACAACTCTGTCGGTTTCGCTGTCACTGAATTCAGGAGCGGAACTTAGCGCTGTCGATTGAAGAACACCATCTGAGTTGTAAATTGCGCAGTATACGTTGGCATCTTCAACATTATTATGCTCTGTGATTTTTACAGTTAGATTGCCTTCTCCAACGGCAACGTTTGTTCCGCTTTTGAATATAGCTGATAGAATTGACCAGTTGTTTACAGGTGCGCCTTTGACTTGTATTTCCCAAATGCTGGCTCCCCACTCGTTATTATTTACGGTAAATTTCAAATAACGAGCATTTATATTTCCGCTGTCAATTACTTTTCTGGTTTCTGTTGATTGTGACAGCTTGTCGACAAATGTCTGATAGTTGTTGCCGTCAATAGAATACTCTATTTTATAATTGTATCCGGCACTGTCAAGTTCAAAATCAATAGAAGTTTTTGTTATATTATAAATGCCCTCTAAATCTAAGTCAATTGTTGACGTTTGACCGGCTGTTCCTTGTTGCTGTGCCCAACGTGTTGAAGAATCACCATCTACAAGATAGGAAGCGTATCGGTTTTCATCAGTATTATATGAAGACGCATAAACAGGTTTGCCGAGAGCGATATTTGTAATTTCGTCGTTTTCTGAAACGTTAATAGTAATGTTTTTTGGTTGACTGTGGTCAAAATCAGCTTGAATTATATTTATACCTTCGGTAAGCGTGTCAAGATATGATGTGTTTAATGTTATACTGTTCCAATGCTTTTCGTAATCCTTATCTGCAATAAGTGTATAGTCGCCGTTTCTGAGTGAAGTCAGCGAACTTCCGTTTTCTAATGAAGTAAGTTGTATTGCCTGTTTCCATACCGGATTTTTATCATATGAAACCGAGTCAGGAGTAATATTCGCAGAAGCAGGTACATTGTCACTGTTGCTGTATATGTATATTTCATATACACCGGCACCCCAGCCTTCGGTGTTCATGGTAAGTTTTACATATCTTCCTCTGACGTTTGATTTTGTTTCATATACGGATGATGAGGAAGAAGGTGATTCATATAGCTTATCAACATATGTATCCCATGAATTGCCGTCTGAGGAATATTCTATTTTATAGCGTGAGCGGTTTCCGTATTGGAAAGAAATCATAATTTCATCAATAGAATATTCGTTTTCCAAATCGATCGTGAGAGACGTGATAGCCTTTGACGAATCAGGTCTGTTTACAATGTTTTGCTCCCATAATGTTGATGGATTGCCGTCTGTGGCATTTGAAGCCGGACTTATGTCATCATTTTCAGAAGAAAAAACGGGTTTACCAAATGCGAGGTTGACTCTTGAAGATGGATTTTCAAGTGGTTCTTTGTCAATGCCGGCATGATCAATTATTCTTTGTGCCGCTTCAGGAACAGAGTCTGAGGTGAACGGACGATTATCAATGCTTGCAGAAGATCCTATGCTACTGATACCGCCGGGGCAGTTATAAAAATTACCATCAAAAATATTGTCGTGGTTTGGTGGGTTAGATGCCTGAAATGAGTATACTGTATTGTCAAATACATTTGATTGAGCTTTTTTATAGCAACTGCCGTTATCAAAATATATACCCATCAGATTGTTATGAGGAGCCCATTCGCTCATTTCTATATCTGTAATGTAATTATAATAGAAATTTGAGTCGCCGTTCATACGACCGAGTGAATAAATGCCGCCGCCATCCTGTAAAAGCATACAAGTATTATGTATGTAATTCTGATATACCTTGTTTGCGGTCATTCCATGATCGGTGTCAAGCCAATTCCAGCCTATGTTTATGCCAGTATATGGGAGATAACCGATTTCGTTGTTGGCGATAGTCATGTGCTGAGGAAGCATTGCGCCTATACCAACCATATCTTGATATTCGCATGCAACATGGTCGATATAATTATTGGTAATGGTGTCATAGCGGCTTTGCCCATCCATATCGGTATATGTACGCGGCTGCTCATTCTCGGTTTGATCGTCCCATTCTCTGCCTGCCATGCCCATAGTAACACCTCCACCGGCATTTTTAGTGAAAACATTATGATCTATAAATGTATTCTCGGTATCTTCATATCCCATAATTCCCCAACTGCCGGAAAAAGAAAATTCACTGTTTATAAGGCTGATATTCTTTGTGTGTCTAAGCTGTACCATTGATTTTGGTGCGTCATAGCGTGCGCTTCCGCGTATGGCACTGTTGTCTTTGCCGCCTTCACTTTGATAACGGAACCCACCTTGCACGCTACAGTATCCGTAACTGTCCGGGGCGAGCCAATTGGAATGAAGAAATTGTATGCCATCAAATGTAATGTTTTCTGTCTTATTTTCATCGGTGCCATTTATATCAATAATTGTTTCAAGTTTTGGAGCTATAATTTCGGTTTTATTCATAATCTCGCCTTCGCGCGGCTTATAATAAAGTGTGGAAGTGTCTTTATCAAGATACCATTCTCCCTCTGAGTCCAGATAGGCGAGAGAGTTTTCAAGATAAAAAGGTGTATCTCCCTGTGTGTGGTGATTCCATGCAAAACTGTTGTCAGGTGCTTTGAAAGTAACACGTCCGGTAGAAGAATTGTATGATTCTATTCTTGCACGGAATTGACTCCAACTTGAATTCCATATTATTTCAGCATCATTTCCAGCCTTTTGAGCATATTCGTTGTTTGTGCCTATAAACAACGGATATGAGCCATCCCCTCCTGAAGCACGGAAGTAAGGACCTCCGGTTTCCTTGTTTTCCAGATTAGGAACTCTTGCGCGTATGGCGCGGTCATTGTTAGTATACAATTGTCTGAAAGACCAATCAATATTTTCATGCTTATAAATATTAAGCGATTCATCATAAAGTTCCCAATTGTCGGAAATATCAACACCTCCGCTGACTATTGGACTGTTTCCGTTCTCGTCGGTAATGCCACGATAAATTACACTAAAACCGTTAGTTCCGGAATCTGCTTGGGTGAATTCAAGAGTGTTATCCATATAATAAACACCGGATGCAATATTGACGATAATATTGCCGGACATATTGCTGTTATGCACTCTAACTTCGGCCTTAGCTCGTTCAAGAGTTTTAAAAGGTGATTCGGAACTGCCGGAATTTGAGTCGTTACCGTCGGGAGATACATAAATCTCCGTATCAGTATCAACGGCGGATGCACTTACCGGTAAAGCTGCTATTCCGCAGTTGACGAGAAGGGAAAGACTAATGATACTGCATACAAGTTTTTTGACGTTCATGGTCAAGCCTCCTTAAATATTATTTCTATAATAATATTATATAGAAAAGGCTAATTAAGAGCAATATAGAAGAATACGGAATACAGGTGAATAATTTGTTATTTGTAGTTTTAGATATTTTTTTCACATACAAAATGATATTTTTCGTCTTGTTTTTTGGGGAGCGATAATTTAAAATTATAAGCGAAGAGAAAAAACTCTTTAAACACATTTTCATAAAAACGGCGGATTCTCCCTGAATTATAAGGGTTCAAAATAATATTCTCTCTCATTTCCAACCCCTTAACCGCCGGATAATAAAAAAATCTCTTGCTAATGTAGCCCCTATTGAACAGCAAGAGATTTTTTTATTCCGATATAATCGATGTGTTATTTATAATTTGCGAATAGTATCTCTTATTCTCTCTGTGAAAATAATATTAAAAACTTCTATATATAATTAAAGTTTTCTCTATTGAATGAGCACAATATGACCGATATAATATAGCTGTAACATTAGCTGTGGACACTTTGATTTTTCAGCAGATGACGGTATAATTAAAGTCTTTATAGAAGAAAGGAACAGAAATTATTATGATTACAAGGGAAAGCGGCATATGCCCGGATAAATATCAGTTAAAACAAATTGAACGCAGGTTTGGAATGTTTATACATTTTGGAATAAATACTTTTGCAAACTGTGAATGGTCGGACGGTCAATTAGACAAAATGCTATATAATCCATCATCACTTGATTGTGACGGATGGGTGAAAACGGCAGCTGAAAACGGTATGAAATATGTGATAATAACAGCCAAACATCATGATGGGTTTTGCATATGGAATACCGATACAACGGAATATTGTGTGAAAAATACGGCTTGTATGACAGATGTTATCGCAGAGGTTTCAAAAGCATGTAAAAAGTACGGAATTTCATTGGGAATATATTATTCACTATGGGATAGAAATTCAATTTTGTATAAAGAGAATTTTAGAGAAGGATATTTACCGTATATGAGAACGCAGATATATGAGCTACTAACCCATTATGGTGATATATGCGAATTATGGCTCGACGGAAGTTGGGATAAACCCGGAAACGCATGGGAATTTGATATTCTCTATGATATGGTAAAAAATATAAATCCGTCATGTCAGATAGGAATAAATCATACTATCGGAAGAAATACACTCGAGCCTGAAGAACGCTATATGCCGGAACGTTGTATTGAAGGTGATCCTATAAGAATGTTTCCGTCTGATTTTCGTTTATGGGATCCGTATCCGTGTTCAGAGAACGATCCGAAAATATATACATATAAAGGAGAAAAATATTATTTGCCGTTTGAAATGACAATATGCTCACGCGAAGGATTTTCATGGTTCAACTCTGATGAATATGAAAAGAAAGAATTTACGGATATTTCTCAAACTGTGCAAAATTGTATCAGGGCATTTTCTCAAAAAAATAATGTAGTCATTAATTTGCCGCCTGATAAAAACGGAAAGCTGTCAGAGGGAGATATAGAACATCTTGAGAAAATTGTGAAAGGAATAAATTCATATGTTAAATAAGGGTTTTTGCGTAAATAACGGTGAGATTAAAATAGATAACGGAATATTACGCGTGATTGTCGATTATCAACGTGGAGGAAATATATCATCGCTGTATTTCAATAATAAAAATTTTGAACTGCTTTTTCAACCCAAACACAGTAATTTAGATATTCCTCAAAAAGGTGATAGCTTTGAAAAGTATGCGGCAACCGGATTTGATGATACCTTTCCCAATATTGATGCTGAAAAAATTATATATTCGGGCAGAGAGATTACTTATAATGATCATGGTGACATTTGGACGTCAAGAATGAATATGCTTATTGATAATGAGGATATTGTATTATATTCAGAAAATGATGTGTATTTCTTTGAAAAACGAATAAGCTTGAATAAAAACAGTCTTATATTGAAGTACAGAATAAAAAATATATCAGAGAATATATATCCGTGTTTCTATACAATGCACTGTTTGTTTGATTTATATGAAGACATGCATATTATATTTCCAAAAGGAACTGATTTAATTGAAAATGCTTTGTGTGATGAAAAATTAAACAACAAAAGAGAAATGCATAAATTTTTCGGCGATAGATACAGTATAGGAACTGATGAAATTTGTTCGAATGGATATGAAAAATTTTATATATGCGGAGCGGTAAGTGAGGGTAAATGTGGCATCGATTATAGGGGAAAGGATGTACAGGCAGATATAGAATGGGATAATAATGTACTCCCGTATCTCGGCTTTTGGATAACTGCTGGCGGTTTCAGAGGCGATTATAATTGTGCATGGGAACCGTCGTCAGGCTATTATGACTCAGTTTCACGTGCACTTCGGAACAATGCAGTATGGGAGTTGCTCCCTCAGGAGGAAAAACAGTTTGACATAACAATAACGGTACATGAAAATTCGCAACGAAAATGAAATATGCACCGATACTGACGTTTCTGTAATGTGAGTAGCTAACAGAATAAAAGAACAATATCAAATATAATTGATATTATTCCGAATGGCTGATATAATATTCTTACAAAAAGTTTTGTTCTTTTATATGTCGGTTAATATTGCACAAATGAGATAAAACGGTTTTGTGCAATATTAACGAAATTCAATTTTTTTATAAAAAATCGCCGATTTTGAGTGAAAATCGTGATTTTTGAGAAAAGTCAAGAATCTGTATTACAATTTGTATTACAATTTAATCGAAAAATAGTGCCAAAAAGTGAAAAATAGTGACAAAGTGAAAATAAATTTAAAAAACAAAAAAGTCTTGAAACCCGCATAAATGCTAGGCTTTCAAGACTTTTCTTTGGCAGGGGTACAAGGACTCGAACCTTGGGCACGCGGTTTTGGAGACCGCTGCTCTACCAACTGAGCTACACCCCTATCAGTAAACTGCCTTATTATTTTACTACACAATCGACTATATGTCAATAGTTTTTTATGAATTTACTTTAAATATTTCAAAAATAATCACATTATGTCGATTTGCAATTCTGAAATTATATCAAAACACCGTTACAGTGGTCGATTTCGTGTTGGACGATTTGAGCTGTCCAGCCTTCAAAAGTTTTTGTTCTTATTTTAAAATCAAGTGTCTGATACTGCACGCGTATTTTCTTATACCTTTTTATTTTACGAGGGCCGCCGAGCAGGGAAAGACAACTTTCTTCCGTTTCGTATGGGTCAGACCTTTTAATTATTTCGGGATTTAGCATTATCATATATTTTCCGTCATTATCAAAGCATATAATGCTTTTATTTACGCCTATCATATTTGCCGCCATACCTACGCATACTTCTTTATGTGCGGTTAAGGTTTCAAGCAAGTCTTGGGCGGTTTGTAAATCGGCGGCTGTTGCCGGTTCTGATTTTAATGCCAAAAATATTGGGTCATGTACAAGTTCTTTAATCATTTTAAAACCTCACAATAATATTGATTACATTTGAATTATAACACAATAGTAACATAAGTCAAGTGTAGGGTAATTTTATTTTTACAGTGAAATATATTGACAAAATAATACAATATAGGATAAAATATTTATGAAATAAATAAAATTGGTGATGAAGAAAATGATGAAATTAAATATAGCGATTTGTGATGACAATAAATTAGTATTGGACAATGAGAAAACACTGATTGAAGAAACGTTGAAAGAGATGAGAATACCATACAAAATGGACAAATACCAAAATCCCGAAAATCTTATTAAAAATGCTTGGCAATACGATTTAGTATTTTTAGATGTGGAAATGGATGAAGTCAACGGAATTGTGGCGGCGGAAAGCATTCACAATGTCAACAAAGAATGTCTGTTATTTTTCGTAACCAATCACGAGGTTTATATGGACTATGCTATGAACGAGTATGCGTTCAGATTTTGGGTAAAGCCTATGTCGAAAGAAAAACTGAAATTTGGGTTAGAATCGGCATTGAAACGGTTGGAGAGCAATAACAAATGTATAGAATTCAACACCGACAGAAATGTTGTGAATATACCGATAAATAAAATTATTTTTATATGTGCCGAGAACAAAAAGACTACTATTGTTACGGTAGACGAAGAATTTGTAATAGACCGACCGTATAAAGCGGTCAAAGATATGATAAATTCATATTTCTTCTACGAGTCGCACGCAAGTTACTATGTGAACTTAAATTATGTGAAAGCATATTCGCCGTCGCACGTAAAATGCGGAATAGGAAATCATGAATATGAAATTCATATGTCGCGAAGAAAATATACGGAATTTAATAAATATTTTATAGATTGGATGGGTGAACAAAAATGAGAATAGATGCAGGATTGATAATTGGAATAGCACTTGAATTTGTAATAATGTTATATTTTGCAAATTCGACGTTACAACCGAAAAAGAATTATTATATAAGCTCTGCGATGTGCTTTGTGGGGTATTTAATTATATTTGCTTTTTCACTGCTTAATCGATTATTTGTTAATGTGGGCGTTTTTATAGTAATCAATTTTTTGATTTTTAATTTGGGTTATAGAATAAATTTTAAAACCTCGATATTTCAAACAATGATGTTGTTGATGTTTATGTTTTTGGGTGAAATTATAGTAACGTTTACTATGAAAATGGGATTAGACAAGAAAAGCTTTTTAGAAGTCACGCCTCAACAGTCAATGATTGTAACGGTGGCGGGAAAATTGATATACTTTTTATTGGTATTTTTAATGAAAAGAGTAGACAGAAAAAAGGTAATTTCCTCAGAAAAATCTTCTCTGTTGTTAGCTGTAGTTCCTATAATGACTTTTGTGTGTTTAATTATGGTTTATCCGCTGAATATTGACAAGCGTATATTTACTTCGGTTTGTATTATTGCAATAACCTTAAATGTTGTTACTTTTTCGTTAAACGAATTTATGCTTGCGAAAAACAGAAGAATAAGAATACTTGAAGATGAAAATTATAAAAACTGTATTGAATTAGAAGAATACAAGACATTAAACGAAAAATATGAACACAGCAGAATAATGAATCATGATTTCAGAGAACATCTAAATGTTTTGAAAACTTTAATTTCGGAAGATATCCAAAAAGCACAAGAATATGTAGGAAAGATTGAAAAAGAGTGTGAGGATTCAAAAATAGAAAAATACAGTGACAATAATATTCTTAATATATTACTTATTCGCAAGAAAAAAGAATGTGAAGAAAACGGGATTAAGCTAAACATAACTTCAACCAATCCGAAACTTGATTTTATCGACGGAATGGACACTGTTGCTATATTTTCTAATTTGATTAACAATGCAATAGAGGCTTGCTCAAGCTCGGCAAGAAAAGATATATTTATTGATTTATACACAGTTAATAACGCATTTAGTGTTATTAAAGTTGAAAATTATGCCGATAAAGAGCCGATAGTTGTAGAAGGTATGCTTAGAAGCGGAAAAGATGACGGTAATTCTCACGGAATCGGTATTAAGAGTATAAATAATTCATTAAGCAAATATGATGGGAAAATGAGTTGGTCGTATGACAAAGCTAAAGGGATGTTTAGAACCGTTATTTCTATAAATAATTCACAAATTAACATTTGAAAATTATATTGACATTGTTGACATTTAATGTTATAATGTGATTGTAGGAATATAGGTAAACGTAAAGATAAGAAAGGATGTTTTATTATGAAAAAGTTCCTAAACAAAGTAGTTCCAACATTAATCAAGTTTGTACCTGTTTGTGCAGCGTTGATGCTTGTGATTAACAGCAATTCAACATCAACTATTTTAAACGGTCAACCTGAAGCACCAAAAGGACTTAAGAAGTATCGTAAGTTCTGATTATGTTTCGTAAATTTTCGGAATGGGCTGTGGCATATGCCATAAGATTAGGTTACATAAAAGAAGAGGAGCAGGAAGAATATACTTACGGACTTGACCTTGTAATGAGTGTTATTGTAAGTGATTTGACAATGCTTATAATAGGCATAATAATGAAAATGATACCGCAGGTAATTGTTTTTGTATTTATGTACAAGTTCATTCGCAAGTATACGGGCGGATTTCATTGTGAAACAGCCTTGACTTGCTATCTGTCGTCAAGTACGATGTGTATATGCGTTTTGCTTGCTATTAAATATCTTCCGTATAACCTTGGCGTATACATAGTCGCAACCGTTTTATCTATTGGGGTACTCTTTGCAATTTCGCCAATCGAGGCTATAAACAAACCTTTGGAAGAAATTGAAGTTAAAGTTTTCGGAAAAAGGGCGAGAATTGTACTTTGTATTACACTTGTAATATTTGGTGTAATTTGTGCGTTTGGTTTGACGGAAATGGTAAAAACAATGGCAATAAGCGTCGTTGATATTTTGCTTTTTGCGGTTATGGGTAAGATAAAATTGTTGAACTACAAAAGGAAAAAAATTGAACAGAATTAACTCGAAAAATGTGACATTTGTAAAAATGTCACATTTTTTGCTACCAAGTTTCCGGATTAAGCTACCACTTAGTCGTAAACTGTTTACTTTTTTAAATTTTTGAGATAATATTACTGTATCAGATTTTATTAAAATTTTATATATTTCAATCGAAAAAACATCGGTTTTGCATATCTCCAAAGCAAAAACGATGTTTTTTGTTTTTACAGGGATATATTGGAATTATCCGATTAATTTATTTTAGAATGGATTGACGGTAAAATGACAGTGTGATATAATTTTAGTAGTTTATGAGATTAGAGGAGAATGAGAATGAGTTATATAAGAAATGTTGAATTATCCGACGCGGAAGTGTTGGTTGAAATATACCGTCCGTATGTCGAAAACACAACAATATCATTTGAATGTGAAACGCCGTCTGTAGACGAGTTTAGAAGTCGTATTGAAAATATTTCAAAAAAGTATCCTTACATTGTTATGGTGGAGGATGATGAAATTGTCGGTTATGCATATGCGGGAAGATTTAAAGGACGTAAAGCGTATGATTGGTGCGTTGAAACGACTATATATGTAAGAGAGGACAAAAAAGGCGGCGGATACGGCAAAAAGTTGTATCTTGAACTTGAAAAAAGATTGAAGAAACAAAACATTCTTAATATGTATGCTTGTATTGCGTATACGGACAATGAAGATGAGCATTTGACAAACAACAGTATGCAGTTCCACGAGCATATGGGGTTTAGGCTTATCGGTACATTTAAAAAGTGCGGTTACAAGTTCGACAAGTGGTATGATATGATTTGGATGGAGAAATTTATCGGTGAACATAAGGTTAATCCCAACGCGGTGACAAGACCGGAAATTTAGTTTACAATTTTCGATATGTGTGATAGACTATAGGAACAGTGCATAAAATAGTACATGAAATAGTACATAAGGAGGTTTACATATGGCGAATAAAGTAGAAGATTTAGTCAATGTGATTTTAGACAGCTACAATGAATGTGACATTACAGCGAGAATTGACGAAGAGAATATGCTTAACAAGGATATTCTTATAGAAATTATAGATGAAATAAGAAAAGTGCTTTTTCCGGGCTTTTTTGACAACAACAAGGTCAGAAGTGAATACTTAAAGTTTCTTGTCGGTGAAAGACTGGAATTTATACAGTATCATTTGAAGAAACAGGTATCAAACGCGTTTGCAAATCAAGATGTATGCAGAGAGTGCAGTAAGGCACAGGCAGAGGAAAAAGCGGAAGAAGTTGTTTTTGAATTTTTAAAGAAAATACCGAAAATAAGAGAATACTTAAATACAGACATTCAAGCTGCGTATGACGGTGACCCTGCGGCATACAGCACAGATGAAATAATTTTCTGTTATCCGGGAGTATTTGCAATCACTGTTTACAGAATTGCTCACGAATTGTGGCTTTTGGGCGTGCCTATGATTCCGAGAATAATGACGGAATATGCTCACAGCACAACAGGTATAGATATTCACCCGGGTGCGACTGTCGGCAAATATTTCTTTATAGACCACGGTACAGGTATTGTTATAGGTGAAACTACCGAAATCGGCGATAATGTAAAAATATATCAAGGCGTTACTTTAGGCGCACTTTCGACAAGAAAAGGTCAGCAGTTAAAGGGCGTTAAACGTCATCCGACTATCAGTGACAACGTTACGATATATTCGGGCACGACTATTCTCGGCGGTGAAACGGTTGTCGGTAAGGGTACGACTATCGGCGGTAATGCGTTTATCGTTAATTCCGTTTCGGAGGGTATGAAAGTCAGCGTGAAAAATCCCGAACTTGAGTACAGTGTCGGAAATGCGTCTATGAAGGACGGTTATTGGGATTGGTGTATATAAAAAATTTGCGAGCCTGTCGACAGCTCCAAAAATCACATCTTGCGATGTAATTTTTGAGTATTTTCAAAGAAAAAATCATAAAGTTCCTCCAAAGTCGAAACTTTAGATTTTAAGTCATTTCTGCCGCACATGTCGCCAGAAATGATTTTTAATGAGGTTGCACCTCAAACTCCCCCAAGAATACAGTAGACAAAACCATAACGGTTTTGTCAGCAATTTGAACATATACAATATGATTTTTGATAATATTTCAGAGGTAAATATCCGCATAAAATCGAAGAATTTTAGCGGATATTTATTTTTTATAAAAAATTTTTCAAAAAGGTATTGACAAATCGGAAAAATGTGCTATAATACAAATCATAGTAATTCCATAGGAAAAGAGAAGAAAGGAAAATGCGATATGATAACACAAAATCTAAAGTATGTACAGAACGGACGAATGTGTTGCTGTTGCTGTAACTAATTCAATAAGAAAGAACAATACACATAAATATAAAAATTGAGAAAGAAAGAGGTACAAAATTATGTCAAATAAGAATTGGAGATTTGAAACAAAGCAATTACACGTTGGTCAGGAACAAGCAGATCCTGTTACAGATTCAAGAGCTGTTCCGATTTATGCATCAACATCATTCGTATTCCACAACTCACAGCACGCAGCTGACCGTTTCGGTTTGAGAGATGCAGGTAACATCTACGGCAGACTTACAAACCCTACAGAAGATATTTTTGAACAGAGAATAGCAGCCCTTGAAGGCGGTGTTGCAGCATTGGCAGTTGCATCGGGTGCGGCAGCTCTTGCTTATACATTCCAAACACTTGCTAAGCAAGGCGATCACATCGTAGCCGCAAAGACAATTTACGGCGGAACATACAACTATCTTGAACATACATTCCCTGAATTCGGTGTTACAACAACATTCGTTGACCCTGAAGTTGACGGTGCATTTGAAGCTGCTATTCAGGATAACACAAAGGCAATCTTCATTGAAACACTTGGTAACCCAAATTCAAACCTAATTGATATTGAAGAAGTTGCAAAGATTGCTCACGCACATAACATTCCGCTTGTAGTTGACTCAACATTCGCTACACCTTATCTTGTAAGACCAATCGAATACGGTGCGGACATCGTTGTTCACAGTGCAACTAAGTTTATCGGCGGTCACGGTACTGCAATCGGTGGTGTAATCGTTGACAGCGGTAACTTTGACTGGGCTAAGTCGGGTAAGTTCCCTCACCTTGTAGAGCCTAACGCATCATATCACGGTATCAGCTTTGCAAATGATGTAGGAGCTGCCGCATTCGTAACATATATCAGAGCTATCCTGCTTCGTGACACAGGTGCTACACTTTCACCGTTCCATGCATTCATCTTCTTACAGGGTCTTGAAACTCTATCACTAAGAGTTGAACGTCACGTTGAAAACGCTCTAAAGATTGTTGATTACCTAAACAAGCATCCAAAGGTAGAGGCTGTTCATCATCCGTCACTACCTACAGAGCCAAGCCACGAACTATACAAGAAGTATCTTCCAAACGGCGGCGGAAGTATCTTTACATTTGAAATCAAGGGCGGAGTTGAAGAGGCTCACAAGTTTATCGATAACCTTGAAATCTTCTCGCTTCTTGCAAATGTTGCAGACTCTAAGTCACTTGTAATTCACCCGGCTACAACTACTCATTCACAGTGCAATGAACAGGAACTTGCAGAACAGGGTATTAAGCCAAATACAATAAGACTATCAATCGGTACAGAAAATATTGATGACCTTATTGCAGCTCTTGACGACGCATTCAACGCCGTTGACTAATTTTAAGTAAATTGTGTTAAAAGTCAGAAAGAAGGAATTAAAATGTCAAAGATATATCAGAAAATTACAGATCTTATCGGTGGTACACCGCTATTGGAACTTGCAAACTATGAAAAGAAGAATAACCTTGAAGCAACCGTTCTTGGTAAACTTGAATACTTTAACCCTGCCGGTTCGGTAAAAGACAGAATCGCAAAGGCAATGGTTGATGAGGCTGAACAAGAGGGTAAGTTAAAGGAAGGTTCTGTTATCATCGAGCCAACATCAGGTAATACAGGTATCGGTCTTGCGTCGGTTGCCGCTGCAAGAGGTTATAAAATTATAATCACAATGCCTGAAACGATGAGTATTGAAAGACGTAATCTATTAAAAGCATACGGTGCCGAACTTGTTTTGACAGACGGTGCAAAGGGTATGAAAGGTGCTATTGAAAAGGCTAAGGAACTTGCTGAAACAACAGAAAACAGCTTTATCCCAAGCCAGTTCACAAACCCTGCAAACCCTGCTTATCACAGAGCAACAACAGGCCCTGAAATCTGGGCAGATACAGACGGTAAAGTTGATATATTTGTTGCCGGCGTAGGTACAGGCGGTACAGTTACCGGTGTAGGTCAGTATCTAAAGTCACAAAACCCTGACGTCAAGGTTGTTGCAGTTGAGCCTGCAGGCTCACCGGTATTGTCACAAGGCAAAGCAGGTGCGCACAAAATTCAAGGTATCGGTGCAGGTTTCGTTCCTGAAACTCTTGATACAAAGGTTTATGACGAAATCATTACTGTTGAAAACGAAGACGCATTCAAGACAGGCAGAGATATTGCCCGCAGTGAAGGTGTACTTGTAGGTATTTCATCAGGTGCAGCTGTTTGGGCAGCTACAGAGCTTGCCAAACGCCCTGAAAACAAGGGTAAGACAATCGTAGCTCTTTTGCCTGATACAGGTGAAAGATATTTGTCAACTCCTATGTTTGCTGAATAATTCAGTATTTAAAATTTGTTCACTATTCAAAAGATGGCATGAAAATGCCATCTTTTTGTGTACGGTTTTTCGGACATTGTAGTTGTTATAATATAATCATAACAAAGCTAAATTGTCAAAGTGAAGTTGGGGTTTTGAGGGTAAAAAACGAGAAATTTTCTAAGATCGCCTTGACAAAAACGGAGGTAAATATTATGGTTATAGTGGGAACAATACTTATAAGTGTAGGAGCGTCAATACTTTTTGTATTAAAGGTTCATTCGGTAAAGGATATATAAGTTTTGGCGTTGTCTGCATATTGTGTGAGGAGATGAGAATATGCAGATAAATGAACTTGTGACATTTGCGGCGGATGTCGGCAGAGGTTTGCTTGAAAGCGGTGCGGAAACGAGTCGTGTCGAAGATACGGTTGAGAGGATAATACGGCACTTTTATGACGGTAAAAGTGAGGTTTTGGTCGTAATGACAGGACTGTTTGTCACTGTCGGCGATGTTACAAAAACGGTCAGAGTTCGCAGACGGACTATAAACCTTGATAAAGTATCGAAAATTAATATGATGTCACGAGATATTGCTGATGATAAAATCGACTTTGAAGAAGCTTTAAAACGCTTTGAATATATAATGGAACAGAAACCTTATTCGTTATGGGTGAAAACTGTTGCGGTAGCGTTTTGCTGTGGATTTTTTACGTTGTTGTTTGGCGGTAATGCGTTTGACGGACTTAATTCGTTTGTGGTCGGTGCGGTTATCAATGTTTTTATATGGTTTTTGAGAAAACATCACACGGCGGAGTTTATTATAACATTTTCGGGCGGAGTTGTTATTGCGTTGCTGATATTACTCTTTTATGCAATAGGTTTGGGAAAAAATATTAATCCTATGATAACGGGAGCTATTATGCCGCTTGTACCAGGTTTGGCAATAACTAATGCAATTCGTGATATTATTGCCGGAGATTATCTTTCGGGCGGTGCGAGATTGTTTGATGCGGTAGTTGTGGCGATTGCACTTGCCACAGGTGCGGGCAGTGTTATGTACATTTTCGGTCATATGACGGGAGGTATTATGGGATGATTTTTCTTGAAATGTTTGTCGCTTTTGCGGCGACAATGGCTTTTGCAGTGATATTTAACGTGAGCCGAAGTGAATTGATATTTTGCGGAATCGCAGGTTTAGTCGCAGAGGGGGTGTATTTGTTTACACTTAGAATAAGCGACGAAACGGCACTTGCTATATTTGTCGCGTCGATTGCCGTGACGGTATTGTCACGAATTTTGGCGAACGTAAGACGTATGCCCGTTACGGTTTATTTGATTTCGGGAATAATATCGCTTGTACCCGGTGCGGGTATGTATAACACTGTTTATAACATAATATCGTCGGACTATATGAAAGCAATGTACACAGGCGTTGATACAATAAAAGTTGCCGTAGCGATTGCGGTGGGGATTGTACTTGTGTTTGCATTGCCGAATAAAATGTTTTTCAAGAGAAAATAATGCCAATTTAGATTTTTTCTCTGAAAATACTCAAAAAATACATTGCAAGATGTGATTTTATGAGCTGTCGACAAAATATCGACAGCTCATATACTTTGGCTTGACAGAAACGATGTTGTATAGTACAATAGGCAAGATAGAAGTAAAAATTATACACCGCATTTTTACGGTGCAGGAGGAAAGGATTTTACGATAGTAATGAAAAAGATAATTGCCGTTATGGCGGTGCTTATAACGCTTTTTTCAATGGGTAATGTGTCGGCAAGTGCGGCGGCAAAGGTTGCGGCACTGATGTATCACAGTGTGACAACTGATTCGTCACGTTGGAATGACTATACAATATCACCCGAGCAGCTTGATGCGGATATACAATACTTTAAAAGCTGCGGATATATACCGATGACCGCGACAGAACTCGCAACGGCGAATATGGCTGATATTGACAACAGAAAAATATTGCTTTTGACATTTGATGACGGATACTCAAACTTCTATACGGAGGTATTTCCGGTATTAAAGAAAAATGACGCAAAGGCTACAATGTTTTTGATTGGCTCATACATAGACCGTTACGGTTATTTGACGTCTGATGAAACATATGAAATGGCGAACAGCGGACTTGTCGAAATAGGCAATCACACAAACGGTATTCACAGTATGCCTAAGGAACAGTTAAAGGCGATTTACAACAATACAAACGCTTACGGCGATATACTCGCTGATATTCAGAGTAACGGAGAAATTTTGAAAGAAGTTACCGGAAAAGATGTGACAAGTATTTCGTGGCCGTACGGATATTATACGACAACACTCGATAATGCGGTTAAAAGTCAGCTTGGTTATAAGATTTCATTCAGTACGGTGTACGGTGTGAATTTCTTTACCGGCAATACATACAGTCCGTTAAAACGTATGAACAGAGAATACTCTGCCGGAACTCAACAGGTGTTTGACAGGGCAAACGGTAAATTTTATTAATCATCAGCGGTACGGTGAAAAGTACCGCTGTTTTTATAAATGAGGGGTAGTATGATATGAATAGAATAGAGATTAAAGATTTTTCGATAAAAATAGATAAAGATAAAGTATTAAAAACTTTGGGGTGTTTTGAGGGGAGCAGTGTGTATGAAACTGTTTCTTCTTATTTTGACGAGCTTGAAGAAACGGTGATGAATTTACTGTCCCCGCGTGCAGTTGCCGTAACGGAGGATATGAAAGCATATTGCATACTTACGGTCGGTGAAAAAATTAGCGGAATATCAAAAAGTTTTTTTGATAACGGTGAGGGTATGAAAGGTATACTTGTTGACGCAATGGCGGACGAGTATCTTTTTATGATGGACGATGTGCTTGCCGAAAATATAAAGCTTTTGTGTGCAAAAAAGTCTTGGGGTGTTAAAAAACGTCTTGATGCACCGAAAGATTTTCCGCTTTCTCAACAATCCGTTATTGTCGCGAAAACAGGCGTTGACGGAATAAAAATGACAAGCGGTTTTATGTTTGAACCCGTAAAAACTTTTGGCTACATACTTGAATTTACTACTGATGAAAAGGTATTTAACGCACAGCACGACTGTTCAAAGTGTTCTAATTTTGACTGCCCGAGAAGAAGTAATATAAAAAACGACAGATTTGAAGTGCTGTCGAGTTATGAGTATAAACCGAATTTTAAAGATGGTGACAGTGCAGTCTGTATTGATATAGGTACAACTACTGTTGCTTTTGAACTTGTGACGGATAAGGGGACACTAAAAACATACAGAACAATTAATCCTCAAAGACGTTTCGGACTGGATGTTCTTTCAAGAATCGAGTCGGCAAACAGAGGAAGGTTGGACGAGCTTTCGGCTGTTATGCGTTATACGATTATAAGCGGATATAAAAAAGTGACCGAAGAATTTGGGGACACTAAAAAAGTTGTTATCGCGGGCAATACAACAATGGTACATCTGCTTATGGGATATTCTTGCGGTACACTCGGTGAATATCCTTTTAAATCAAAACACTTGGGGACACTAAAAACTACGCTTGATAAAGTTACAAAAAGTAAGGTTTCGCCGATTGAAACCGTTATATACGGCGGTATATCTGCGTTTGTGGGCGGCGATATAGTGAGCGGACTTTATATGAGTGATTTTGATAAATCGGATAAGGTTAATATGTTTATTGACCTGGGTACAAACGGTGAAATGGCGTTGGGCAATAAGGATAAAATGATTGTTACGTCTACTGCCGCAGGACCTGCTTTTGAGGGCGGAAGAATTTCGTGCGGAATAGGTTCGGTTGACGGTGCGGTATGCGGTGTTGATTTAAAAGTGGGGACACTAAAAACTATCGCGGATAAACCGCCTGTCGGTCTTTGCGGAACGGGTATAATTGAGTTGGTTTCGGAATTGCTTGACGAAAAAATAATTGATAAAACGGGTCTTTTAAATGACGACTATTTTATAAACGGTTATAAGGTCGCGGAGGATGTTGTGTTTACACAAAATGATATTCGTCAGGTGCAAATGGCAAAATCGGCGGTGAGAGCCGGTATTGATGTGCTTGCGAAGTCGTGGGGAACAGAGCTTTCACAAATTGATACGGTGTATCTTGCCGGCGGTTTCGGTTACGGTCTTTCGATTGAAAAGGCTTGCAATATCGGAATATTGCCGCGTGAGTTTTTGGGTAAGACGAAAGTTATCGGTAACAGCTCGCTCGGCGGTTGCGTCAAGTATGCCGAAAGGCAGGACGGCGATGAAAGAATCGGTTGTATAAAGGAAATCAGTTCCGAAATTTCACTCGGAAACAGTGAAGATTTTGAAAAATTGTATATCGAATATATGAATTTTTGAAAGAAATAAAAAGTTACGCAAAACTAACAACGGCATAGTTAAGCCATATTCGAAAAACATCAATATTTTTTTGAAAAAAATTCAAATTTTTTGTTGCATAATCATAAAAATAATGCTAAAATATATGTTAGATTGGCACAACAGAGTGAACCATAGCAAACATTGTACACTCTGATGAGAAAAAAATTAATTTTTAGAGGAGGTTTAACTATGTCATACGCACAAGACGTACTAGCAAAGTTAAAAGAGAAAAACGCAAGCGAGCCTGAATTTATACAGGCGGCAACAGAGGTTCTAACATCACTTGAACCTGTATTTGAGAAGCATCCTGAATTCGAGAAGGCTTCATTGCTTGAGAGAATAGTAGAGCCTGAGAGACAGATTATGTTCCGTGTTCCTTGGGTTGACGACAACGGTAAGGTACAGGTAAACAGAGGTTTCAGAGTACAGTTCAACAGTGCTATTGGTCCATACAAGGGCGGTCTAAGACTTCACCCATCAGTAAACCTTGGTATTATCAAGTTCCTTGGTTTTGAACAGATTTTCAAGAACTCACTTACAACACTTCCAATCGGCGGTGGTAAAGGCGGTAGTGACTTCGATCCTAAGGGTAAGTCAGACAGAGAAGTTATGGCATTCTGCCAGAGCTTTATGACAGAGCTTTTCAGACATATCGGTGCTGATACAGACGTTCCTGCCGGTGATATCGGTACAGGTGCAAGAGAAATCGGATTTATGTTCGGTCAATATAAGAGATTAAAGGACGTATATGAAGGCGTTCTTACAGGTAAAGGTTTAACTTGGGGCGGTTCACTTGCAAGAACTCAGGCTACAGGCTACGGTCTTGTATACTACGCTCAGGAAATGCTTAAGGATTTGGGTACTGACTTTAACGGTAAGACAGTTGCTATTTCAGGTGCAGGTAACGTTGCTATTTATGCTTGTGAAAAGGCACAGCAGCTTGGTGCAAAGGTTATCACTGTTTCTGACTCAAACGGTTACGTTGTTGATGAAGAAGGTATCGACCTTGCAGCAGTTAAGGAAATCAAGGAAGTTAAGAGAGGCAGAATTAAGGATTATCTTAACTACAGACCAAATGCTAAGTATGTTGAAGGTGCAGGTCTATGGCAAGCAGTTAAGGTTGATGTTGCTCTTCCATGTGCTACACAAAACGAATTGCTTATTGACGACGCTAAGGCTCTTGTTGCAAACGGTACAATGATCGTTGCAGAAGGTGCTAATATGCCTACAACTCTTGAGGCTACACAATATCTACAAGAAAACGGCGTTTACTTTGCTCCTGGTAAAGCATCAAATGCCGGTGGTGTTGCTACTTCAGCTCTTGAAATGAGCCAGAACTCACAAAGACTTTCATGGACATTTGAAGAAGTTGATGAAAAGCTACATAACATTATGATTACAATTTACAAGAATTCTGTTGCTGCAGCTAAGGAATATAACTGCGAAATCGGCGGAAAGACTAACCTTGTTGCCGGTGCTAATATTGCCGGATTTATGAAGGTTGCTGACGCTATGATGGCTCAGGGCGTTTGCTAATTATAATATTTTGAATTTTAAAAGGTGTTTCCAATCGGAAACACCTTTTTTGTATTGATTGTTTGCGAAATGTACTTTACATGTGCTTCGTAGGGGCGATCATCGGTCGCCCGTAAGATAGATATTAAAAGTAGGGGCGGTACCTCGACGTCCCGTATCCCTTACCATCACTCCACCGCAAGCGGTCCCCCTCTCCTCAAGGAGAGGCTTTTGAATAACAGCCAATCCAAAGGCTCCCATAGAGGGGAGCTGTCGGCTATGCCGACTGAGGGTCGGTTTTCTTGTTTATTCTCTATTTTAAAATGTGCGACCAATGCTCGCCCCTACGCCGTTAATGTGCGACCAATGCTCGCCCCTACCGTTGTTAATGTGCGACGAATGATTGCCCCTACGCCGTTAATGTGCGACCAATGATCACCCCTACGCCGTTAATGTGCGACCGATGATCGCCGCTACATCGTTAATGTGCGACCGATGATCGCCCCTACCGTTGTTAATGTGCGACCAATGCTCGCCCCTACGTTGTTAATGTGCGACCAATGCTCGCCCCTACGTTGTTAATGTGCGACCGATGATCGCCCCTACGCCGTTAATGTGCGACCAATAATCGCCCCTACGTCGTTCGTAACAACTCCTCATTACTGAAACGGGTCATTCTTTGGTGAATCGTCTGTTTTTTTATAAACCGACAATGTATTATTATCGTCGCAAAGTGCGATGAACACATCTTTCACATTACCGATTTTTTGTTTTTGCAATTCGTTTTCAAGCCACTTTTTATTATTACCGCTGAATTTTAAATTTTCCTCCATAATATGTCCGTCAAGAACAACTGTAAAGGACAGCTTTTCTTGTTTTGCTGTGATGTTCATATCCTGCACATTAACAGGGCGAGCCTGCACTTTGGGCAAAAACGATATTTTACCGTTTTGTTCAAGTATTGCGGTATCGACATCATCTAATGTGAAAAAACCGTTTATTCTGCATTGTACAAGGAAATCGTTTATATCTATTTTTGAAGTCTTAAAATTTTTCTGATATATTTTACCGCCCTGCATTAAAATTATTGACCGTCCCGTAAAGAAACGTCTTAGTTTAATATTTTTTTCGGTAAGATATGATATAAACCACATAATGACGGTATAAATCACTATCGCAGTAAGGGGATAGTAAAACTTGCCGTCAAGCGAAGTTGCCATTTCGGCGGCGATAGAGCCGATGGTTATACCGTTTATATAGTCGAACATACTCAATTCCGACATTTGCTTGTTGCCGATTATTTTTGTTGAGAAAAACAATGCGATGATTGAGCCGACTGATGTAAGTATAATTTTTATAAATTCCATAATAATCTCCGTTCTTTGGGATAGTAAATATATTAATAGTATGCACAAAAAAACAGTATTTTAAAAATACTGTTTCAGATTTTCTATATTCATAATAATATTTTTCATTTCGGGAAAATCTTTGATAATTCGTTTAATACATCGTCTGCAAAAATCGGCTCTTAAAAAAGCATTGTCACGCATTTGCTGTTTCATACCCCATGTATGAGTAAACATATTGTCGCCGTTTTTAAAAAGTCTGTTCAAGTCCGAAAATGACATAATGCTCATATTGAGCTTTTTTGCACACATGGGCAACATACGCTGTTCCGCAAACACCATATATGCAAGTCTGTCGTTTTGTTCGTTTGTATGACGCATAAATTCGATTGATTTATCCGTATAATAACGGAGCAGTTGTTCGTTTTTTATTACACAAAATGCGGTGTTACACGCTTTTATGTTCCAATCAAAATCATTGTCAAATTCATAGTTATCCATATGAAAGAAGTCTTTTGGGGGATAAACGTCCGGATAGAGATTTTCAAAGTGGATAACCGACACGTCGGCGAGTTTTTCTTCGTCTATTTTCTCCCACACGACAAAATCCGTGTCAATCATTGCAACAGGTGCGTTTTGCTCCTTTAGGGCAAATATTTTGCCTGCCGCCCAAAAAACATTGCTGTTGACATCGACATTGTCAAGAATATTTTCAACACTGTTCCAAATAACGTCAAGACCTGTTTTTTTATAATATTGTGCACCTATGGAATCGGTAACCATTTTTATATTACCGTTTTTTTCACGCCATTTCAATGCGGAAAGAATTGTTGTGAGTATTTCAAAATCTTCGACTTCATAAGGCACGTTAAACCTGTTTATGAAAGGCTTTGTCCAATTTATATGTATTGCGTCCATATTGCCACCTATATGAGATTAATTCCGTAACCGTTTATATATACACACCCACTGCCTGTTACAAAGCTTGTGGCAAATGATGATTGTGCCGAGGTGGTGTAAGATGATGGATAGCTTGTTATGTATTCGTACTCATATTCATATTGATATGATGTTATATATGATGTTATATAGGAAGAAACCGAAGTAGAATGTTCGCATATCTGTGGTGCAAATTGCGGTACAAATCCGATACAATTTATGTTGTGCTTTTTCATATCGTCTTTTTTGAATTTTGCTTTTGCGGATATTTCGCCTATTGATATGTATGTTACACCGGCTATTTGCGGTAATATAAAGTCATTATCGCAAAGCCCGATTGACGTACAGCATAAGTTTAACGCATTGTCAAGCTCGTCCTGCGTAAATGCGATTGTGTCAAATGTCATACGTTAACCCCCCTATATAAAGTATATTGTAATTATATCATAAAAATGATAAAACGGATAGAGTTATTTTTGAAAAAAACCGTCCTCAATCATTTTATTTATCTGTGCACCGAACAGGAATATGTTCATACAAAAATAAAGCCAAAGCATTAAAAATACGATTGCGGCAAGTGAACCGTAAACGAATGAATAATTTGAAAAGTGTTCTATATATATTGAATAGAAGAATGAGAACACCATCCAGCCGACCGCCGAAAATGCCGCACCGGGAAGCTGTGCCTTAAAGCGATTGTCCTTTTTGGGCAGAAACTTGTAGAACAGTGCGAATACAAAGGTAAGATAAATCATAAATATAAGTATCTTGCCTCTTAAAAAGAAGTCGAGCAATGTCGAGAAAAACGGCGAATGTGAATTGATAAAGTATTCGAGCTTGCTTCCGAAACCGAAAAACACAATCGTCAAGATAAGTGCCGCAATAAATGCAAGCGTATATAATATAGAAATAAGTCTGCCGATAAAGTAGTTTTTGTTGCGTGAACGGTAGACTTTGTTAAGTCCCGTATACAGTGCCATAACACCCCTTGACGCAAGCCAAAGTGTTGATACGGCTGTCACGGAAATGACTTGCACCGAGCCGCTTTTGGTGAATAAATCGGTTATTGTTTCCGTAAGAAACGTGCTGATTGCCGCAGGGGCAAATGAATTTATTGTGTGCAATATTGAGTTTATGTCTATATTGATGAACAGTTTGATTATTGAAAGTACAAGCATACTGAACGGTATAACCGAAATTATAATAAAAAAAGATGCCTGGGCGGCGTATATGCTCAAATCATCACCGGTAATTTTTAATATAAATTTTATGATTTTTGAAAATATGTCTTTTATCGTTTTCATAAAACTTTCTCCTATCAGTTACTATATTATAATATACCACATATTGAATTTTTAGTCTACTAAATTTAATTAACATTTGCGTTATATTACCTTGACAGTGAGTGAGTATTAGTATATAATATCCACATAAAAGGGGAGCTTTTCGGCTGAGAGGAAGTTTGACTTCGACCCATTGACCGTATGCGGGTAATGCCGTAACGGGATTTTGGAAACGGCTCTCTTTTTGAGAGCATTTTTTTATGCTCAATAAAAAGAAAGAGGAGATATATATGAATTATACAACACAAATGGATGCCGCTAAAAAGGGTATTATAACACCTGAGATGGAAATAGTGGCTAAAAAAGAAAATATAACCGCAGAGGAACTTCGTGAAAGAGTTGCAAGAGGCAGTGTTGCAATTCCTGCAAACAAAATGCACAAGGCTATAAGTCCGGAAGGTGTCGGCGAAGGTCTTAAAACAAAGATAAATGTAAATCTCGGAATTTCAAAGGACTGTACGGATTACAGTATTGAATGGCAAAAGGTTAAGATGGCTGTTGATATGAAAGCTGAGGCTATTATGGACCTTAGCTGTTACGGCAAAACCCACGAATTCCGTCAGAAACTTATTGACGAATGCCCTGCTATGATCGGTACAGTGCCAATGTATGATGCGGTTGGTTATCTTGATAAAGAGCTTGCGGATATTACGGTTGATGAATTTTTGGAGGTTATAGAGGCTCACGCTAAAGAGGGTGTTGACTTTATGACAATTCACGCAGGCATCAATCGCAGAACTGCTCAAATATTTAAAGAATCGGGCGGCCGTCTTACAAATATCGTTTCAAGAGGCGGTTCGTTGATTTTTGCTTGGATGGAAATGACAGGCAATGAAAATCCGTTTTATGAGTATTATGACAAGGTGCTTGACATACTTGCAAAATATGATGTAACAATCAGTCTTGGTGACGCTTGCCGTCCGGGTTCTACACATGATTCGACAGACGCGTCACAGATTACAGAGCTTATCGAGCTTGGCATTTTGACAAAACGTGCTTGGGAAAAGAATGTACAAGTTATGGTTGAAGGTCCGGGACATATGACGATAGATGAGATTGCGGCAAATATGAAACTTGAAAAACGTCTTTGCCATAATGCACCGTTCTACGTATTAGGACCTCTTGTAACCGATATTGCACCGGGATATGACCACATCACTTCTGCAATAGGCGGTGCTATTGCGGCGGCAAACGGTGCTGACTTCCTATGCTATGTAACACCTGCGGAACATTTAAGACTTCCTAATGCCGATGACGTTAAAGAGGGTATTGTGGCCGCTAAAATCGCCGCTCATGCCGCTGATATGGCTAAGGGTGTGCCGGGTGCAAGAGATATTGACAACAAGATGAGTGACGCAAGAAGACGTGTGTGCTGGGATGAAATGTTCCAATATGCTATTGAACCTGAAAAACCACAGAGATATTATAACGAATTGCCGCCGGAAGAAAAACATACTTGCTCAATGTGCGGTAAGATGTGCGCCGCAAGAACTATGAATAAAATTCTTGCCGGTGAAAAGGTTGATGTTAAATAATTGAATGTGTACATATTTAAAGCGGATAACTAAGGTTGTCCGCTTTTTACGTGGGAAAATAGGCGTTGCGGAGATGTTGTGAGCAATGTAGGGGCGATCATTGGTCGCCCCCTACGGAGGGATGGGAGATAAAAGATATGAGAGAGCCACCCCTCAGTCAACTACGTTGACAGCTCCCCTCAAGGGGAGCCATACGGAATGTGTTGTGTGTCGAAAGTCTCTCCTTGAGGCGGGGTGTCACGGAGTGATTGGAAAAAGGGACGTCGAGGCACCGTCCTGTACGAACGCATATTTATTATTTCTCTGTGGGCGACCGATGATCGCCCCTACGGAGGGTAGAGAATATATAAAAGATGTGAGAGCCACCCCACAGTCAACTGCGTTGACAGCTCCCCTCAATGGGAGCCATACGGAATGTGTTGTGTGTCGAAAGTCTCTCCTTGAGGCGGGGTGTC
>NZ_JBKVWU010000015.1:0-5102 GCF_046972485.1 Hominilimicola sp. | reverse complement strand
ATTTATTATTTCTCTGTGGGCGACCGATGATCGCCCCTACGGAGGGTAGAGAATAGATAAAAGATATGAGAGAGCCACCCCTCAGTCAACTGCGTTGACAGCTCCCCTCAATGGGAGCCTTTGGGTTAGCGGCTATTCAAAAGCCTCTCCTTGAGGAGAGGGGGACCGCTTGCGGTGGAGTGGTGGCATGGAGTTATGTAACAAATTCGACGCTGTATTTATTAAAAACGCTGTTTTTGAGGATGTTTTTATGAATGAAAATTTATTCAATAAAAAATGCATTGTAATAAGAAGAAACTCGAACGAAAATGAGTAAAATATGGTGTGATTTAAAAAATATTTTAAAGAATTTCTCAGAAATTTTAACAGGAAAAACCGCACAGTGGTGCGGATTGTAGCAATTTCTTCACAACTTCTTAAAATTTTGTAACAAAGTTGTAATATTATGTGCAAGTTTTAACATAAATCGTTCAATATCTTGCGTGGGATAAAAAAATATGTCAATATATTGTAGATGTAAAGTTTTTTATGTTAATCGTAAATGTAATATACTGTAAAAACGATGAACAAATTTTTGTAATATTTCAGCTTAATTACACGAATATTTCAGCTGTTTTACTGTAATTTTACAAAAACAATACAAAAATTTTAAGAAATTTAACATTTTTACTTGCCAAAGGCTTGACACAGCTATTTTTTAGTGTTACAATACAGTCAACGTTCAAAAAGCAAAGACTATGAACGTAAGACAAAATATTAACGCGGATAATACAAACATAGAAAAAACTCATAGGGTAAAGGTCTTTAAAGTAAAAAAGGAGAGATTATATCTTGAATAAGTTAGCAAAGAAGATTATCTTATCTGTTATATCGATGTCAGCGGTTTTAGGAACTTCTGCTTTGGCGGCAGACCTAAGCGGCTGGGCTGTATCCGACTACCAACAGGCTAATGAAGCCGGCCTTGTTTCGTACTCGGTGGTTTCAAACAACCTAAAGGATAACATAACTCGTGAAGAGTTCTGCGAGCTTGCGGTAAACTTATACGAAAAGCTTACAGGTGAAGATATGATAGAACCGGAAGTGTCACCTTTTGAAGATACAGATAGCATGGCGGTAGCCCAAGCTTACTGTTATGGAATGGTTTCCGGTACAGGTGATAATACATTTACACCTGACAGACTTGTGACACGTGAAGAAATGGCAAAAATGCTTGTAAGTACACTTACTGCAAGTGAAGTCAATTTTAACCTTTCAGACGGTTATGACGACGCTGATGTTGTCAATGCATTTGAAGATTCCGACGAAGTTAGCTCTTGGGCTAAATCATCGGTAATTACAATGCTTAACTACTCATTAATGAGCGGTGTTGACGATGAAAACTTCTCACCGTTGGGTTCAACAACAAGAGAACAAGCCATTTCAAGTATCAATCGTTCATACAATACATTTAAGAGCGATGATTATTCAATCGAACTTCCTGAAATTACACTTCCGGAAGACGGTGCAGAAATTGAAGAAGGCAACTTTACAGTGTCTTGGACACCTGTAAGTAATGCACAAGCATATCACGTTATTATAAAGGACGCAAACGCAAGTTCGGTTCTTTTGTCAGACGTATATGACGGCGAAAGCATTGAAGTCAGCGAAGGTTCGCTTAGAGCCGGTAATGATTACTCAATAACAATCGGTGCTGTTATTGCAGACGGCTCAGAAGTTTACAGCCTGCCTGTTGACTTTAAATATGTGGCAAAGCCGATAATACCAAACAGTGAATATATTCAGGAAAATCCTGCCGCACAGGGCTTGCTTACAGAAGCGGCTAAATATCTTGGCGTACCGTATCTATGGGGCGGTACAACACCGTCAGGTTTTGACTGTTCGGGATTTGTACAGTATGTATGCCGTGCAAACGGTATTTCAATACCTCGTATAGCTGATGACCAACTTCACGGTCCGGGTACATATGAAACAAGAGGTGAACTTCAACCGGGTGACCTTGTATTCTTCGGAAGTGGCGGTTATGCATCTCACGTTGGTATGTATGTAGGCGACGGAATGATGATTCATGCTCCGTCAACAGGTAAGGTGATTCAATATACTTCTATTGACTCAAGTTACTATTCATCAAGATTTTTAGGCGGTAAAAGGGTAATTGATTAATATGTATAGTAAAACGGACTGTAATGTTATTTGCAGTTCGTTTTTTTTGTGGCTAATTATTTGAACAAATATGATTATATATTTTGTGCAATATTTTTTTAAAAAACACTTTACTAAATTAAATTGATACAGTATAATAATATAGTAATTATAATTTAAAGGGGAAATTTAATATGAATATCAAAAAAGTATTTACATTTGCACTTGCAGGTGCGTTGAGCATATCAATGCTTGCAGGCTGTGGCAGTTCATCAAACGAAAGCACAACAAGCGAGTCTAAGGAAGATACATCATTGACAGATGTACAGTCGGCAGGTCACTTCACTTTGGGACTTGACGCAGACTTTGCACCTATGGGCTTTACAGATGATAACGGCGAAATCGTTGGATTTGATATAGACCTTGCAAAAGCAGTCGGTGAAAAGATGGGTGTGGACGTAGAAGTTAAACCGATAGATTGGGATTCAAAGGATATGGAACTTTCATCAGGTAAGATTGATGTTATCTGGAACGGTTTCTCAATCACAGATGAAAGACGTCAAGAAGTTCTTTTCTCTAATCCTTATCTTTCAACAAAGCAATCAATCGTTGTTAAAAAAGGTTCTGATATAACAAAGAAAGCCGACCTTGCAGGCAAGAAGATTGCACTTCAAGACGGTTCAACATCAGAAGATGCTTTGAAAGCTGATACAGCTACATACGAATCAGTCGGCGATGACAACATTTCTCGTTTCAAGGAAAATTCACAGGTTCTTATGGAAGTTGATTCCGGTAGAGCAGATGCGGCTGTAATTGATGAAGTATTCGTAAGATACTATTTGCAAAAAGAAAACTTGCTTGACAAGTACACAGTTCTTGAAGAAGGTTTTGATGAAGAAGATTACGGTGTCGGCGGAAGAAAAGGCGACTATGCACTTATGGAGGCTATAAACAAGGCACTTGACGAGTGTAAAGCAGACGGCACAACTTCGGAAATTTCACAAAAATGGTTTGGAGAAGACCTAATTAAATAATTAAAAATAAGCAAACCGTTGGAATGACCAGCGGTTTGTGCATTTATGGAGATTACATATGCAAGATTCTATTAAGTATATTTTACAAATACTGCCTCAAATGCTTGAGGGTTTAAAGATTACAATTAAATTATTCGTGGTGACACTTGTGCTGTCACTACCTCTCGGACTTTTAATATCGCTTTTCAAAGAGGCGGTAAGCAAAAGACCGACTGATAATTTTGTTATCCGATGGATTGTGAAAATGCCAATCCGATTTATTATAAATGTGTATCTGTGGGTATTCAGAGGAACACCACTTTTGCTGCAGTTGTTCTTCTTCTACTTCGGACTTACATATGTAACATTGCCAAACGGTGAGTCGATAACGCTTTCGATGTTTACGGCGGCAGTGATTTCATTCGTACTTAATTACGCGGCGTATTTTGCGGAAATATTCCGCGGCGGTATAATAGGCGTGAGCAAAGGACAGTATGAGGCATCAAAGGCACTGGGGCTTACAGGAATACAGACTATGCGATATGTAATAGTTCCGCAAATGATAAGAACAGTCATTCCGCCGATTGCGAATGAAACAATCGTGCTTGTAAAAGATACGGCATTGGCATCGTCAATCGCACTTATCGACTTGTTAAAGGCGGCTCAACGTGCCGTAAACAGAGATATGCGTGTATCTCCGTATCTTGTAGCGGCGCTTTTCTACCTTGTTATAACGCTTATTTTGACATTTGGATTTAACTATGTGGAAAAACGGTTGTCTATATCGGAACAGGGTGTAAAATAGAATATAATTGAGGGATATTGCATAAATTGCGGTATCCCTTTTGTGTTAATTGAAGTATTACTTTTTTTTGAACAATTATATCTGCTTTTTGTATTTATTTTTTGTATAAAAGAAGGTAAAATACAATTAATATGATAGCGTAAAGTAAGAAAGGGAGAGAATTAAATGAAAAAGAAACTATTATCTATAGCTGCAGCGTGTGTACTTGGTGTGCAGGCTATAGCAATGCCTATGATTGCAAATGCCGAACAAGGCACACACTATGTGGAAAATTCTGATTTTAATGACGTTTCTATCGGAGGAGCTAAGGGTACAGGCTATTATGGTCTTGGAATCATTATGGACGGTTCTCCATGGCTTTCAAAGGGTAGTGCGAGCGTTCATTATCAGACATTCTATCATGATGATCAAAGAAACGTAAATTATTGTAACTTCTGGTCAAACAGTGATAAGACAGGTTCGGGCGACGGTGCAGGTTCAATGTATTTCTACAACAGAAACCTTGCTAAAACAATGGGACCTTACGGTATTGCTGAATATGACGTTCGTCTAAAAGCTGATACACAGGATTTCAACTTTATGATGGGTTGGTTTGAAGACCCGACAAGCAATGGATTTAATGCAGCAACTCAAGTTGCTTTGAATCTAAGATTCAGCCTTAACGGTGTAACAGCCAATAACGGTGTAAGAACAGAAAACTTGGCAACACTTCAAGCTGATAAGTGGTACAAAGTAAGAATTACTCTTGATAACAACTTTGAAGAATACAGTGCTGTTGTTACTGATGTAGAAACAGGTAAGGTAGTCGGCTCACTTCTTGATGCAGCTTACCAAGCATCAATTCCATCAGGTGTCACAGGTATTAAGACAACATGTTGGGGTTATATAAGAGGTAACACTTATGACTTCGATTTGACTAATGTAACAATCGGTAAGTCAGATACAAAGTATTCAGCTCAATAATGTAAATTAAAATTACCGCTCTAAGAGCGGTAATTTTTTTGTGATTTTATAGGATTAGTGGTTGCAGAAAGTGAAAACTACAATATATAGTGTAGCAAAAAGAAAAATAAAAAAAGATGAAAAAAGTTGAAAAAAAGTGTTGACAAAAGGGGTAATAGAGTGTATAATAATCAAGTCGTCAG
>NZ_JBKVWU010000014.1:0-34784 GCF_046972485.1 Hominilimicola sp. | reverse complement strand
AAGCTACCCATTACGGAGCTTGCCCGCCCGTTCTTCCTCAAACAGCTTGCCATGCAGGAAGTACAGAAAGAACAGGCAGCAAAAGACGGAAAGCCTTACTATGACAATGACCTTGTTGTAGCAAAGCCGGACGGCGCACCTATCGCCGCGTCGTGGGTGTCCTCTCAATTTGGAAAGCTGCTTGAAGATTTGGATATGCCGCACATTCGTTTTCACGATTTACGACATACGGCAGCGACCAATATGCACCAACTGACAGGCGACTTCTATACGGTTGGCGAAGTCTTGGGGCATACGCTTGCGGGTATCGGCGCGTCGCTTGGGCTTTCCATGAACTTTGAAGCTGTTACCGCCCGTTATGTGGACGTGCGGCTTGAACGAAAAAAAGAAGTTTTGGACGCTTACCATAGCGCGGTGGAAAAAGCAGCCCCGGAGAAACCAAAGGAAGCCGAGCCGAAAAAAGGAAAACGGGCAGCAAAGAAAAAACACAGCGAAATAGACCTTTAACCGCTGTATCTCTTTACTGCTCTTTACAACCTTTTATATGCCCGCGTGGAATTTGGGCACCATTTGGGCACCATTTACGGAAAAAGCACCATGAAAACAGAGGGTAAAAGAAACGCCGACAACTCACAAAAACGTAGTGTTCATGCGGGTTTTCGGCGTTTTCCTATCCCTTAACGGGCTTCTATTCATCTTGTGCGAGAGAGAAAAATTCTACTATTTTTTATAGCAGAAGTTGCCGTAACTGTTTCTCCTGCGGTTAATTCTGTTTTGTCAAATTCTATTTCACCAACCGAGAACGGTTCTTCAAATTCTCCCTTTACAACTGTTATTCCTAACAGACCTGCTAAGACCTCGCTTGAAAGACATTCAAAGTCAACGCTTTCTATTTGATTAACCTTGCCAAAGTCAAGAGCGAGAATATTTGAATGTGCCTTGTCGCCAAGCATTTGCACATATCCCGCTTCCGCATACGGTTTTGATTGCTGATAATTGAGCCAATCGTCAATATTATCAGGGTTTGTAAGCGGAAGTATCTCCTTTGTTCCGTCTTTCATATTGACTGTAATTCTCGCGTTTTCAATTCTGCTCTGCATATTGTTTGTAGATACGCTTAACATAAAGTAAATCTTTGAACCGTCTGTATTAACGGGAATATTCATCTTGTCGGGGAACTGATTATACAGCGATACAAACGCCGCATTGTTTCCCTCTGATGATGAAATTTTAAACGGAACACCTATATTAGTTGTATATTCACCGCCGCTTGACGGTAAATTAAGACTGCTCGGAACACCGTTCGTGCCCCTGTTCGGCTCCCACCAAGCGCGTCCGTTCGGAAGAACTGTTCTTTCCGCGTCAGACGACCAATAAAATCTTTCAAGTCTGTAATGCTCGTTGCCCTCATAAGTGAGGTCATATGTATTTTGGTGAAGTGTTCTCAAATCCTGATTTACAACGCCGTCAAGCGATATTGTCTGATACTGCTCCGCAGTATTTGTTACGGTATCCTTTAAATCCCAAGCGGTAATTTCACCGTAAATTGTATTGTCTATATCTCCGCTTAAAACTGCTGTAACCTTATTATTACCGGGTGTTAAATCGGTTTCATTTTCAATCGGTACAAGAATTTCATTGCTTGCGCCTTTTGCAGCTATTGTTATATTTTCTTCTGTAACTTTTCCGCTTACGGTTGACAATACAGCGTTTAATGTAAGCTGTTTTTCAGTGTTATTTGTGAGCTTTACTTTTATTCCTGCATTTGCGCCTGTAACAATTTCCATATCGGTTAATTCAACTGCGTCCTTAATTTCAAGGTCAACAGGCAACACTGCGGTCATATCGTTTTTCTCTACTGTAACAAAGAATGTATGATGTCCTGACTTTTCGCCTAATTTTACTGTTATTGTATCTGTGCCGATACCGTCCGTATTTGTAATTAAGCTCTGCGGGTCTGAAATCGCTGTGATTTTACCGTTTGATTTAACAGTGTAATCGGAGTTTTTACCGCCGACAGCCTCCGTTTCTACTTTTGCGATTTCGTCATTTGCGTATGTTACCTCGACAACCGCGCTGTTGCCGACAGGAGTTTTTACATTCACAAAATTATCAACAGTGTAGTCTGTTACCTCCGTGCCGTTTACCTTAACGCTTGTAATTTTTGAGCTTCTTGTCGGAACGTGCATTTCATAGCTTAAATTTTCTTTTGATGTTACGCTGAATTTATCTGTGTTATTTTCGTATTTATAGTCATAGCTTACAGCGTCCATTTTTATAGACGCATATTTCCAATCTGCGGGGAAGCCGGGCTTTATATCAGCTTTTGAGTCCGGAACATTTACTTTTATTCCGAATATACCCTCTGCTGCTGTTCTCGCATATTGGGATGTGCAGTCTGCAAAGTCAATATGACCGTTATTTGATAAATCGGCTTTTACGATATGCTGAACAGTTCCCTGACCTGCCGAGCTTCCTTTCATAAGGGGAACAAGACAAGCTCTGAACTGTTTCATTCCCATTTCGCGCTGACCGTTTTCAAAATATGCAAGGGCATTATTCATAACCTCCTCAACATACAATCCGTCGCTTGAATAATATTCGGGCAGTCTGTTTGAAGAATACTTAAAATCTATATTGTCCCAAATTTTATCTAAGTTTGCAACACTCGGAACAGCGTAATCGGTAAATCTCATCATTTGATATACCTGCTCATCAGTCGCAATACCCATATCAACAGGGGTATATATTGACGATAAATCAGGCGCGGCGTTAAGTCTGCCGTAACCAAAGCGTTCCTTTACCTCGCCGAATACGCCTGTGTCAGCGTTCCAAAGCTGCTCGTTCATTTCCTTTTTGATTAAATCAGCCTTTGTCTGATATGCTGCCGCATCGTCTGTCTTACCAAGCTTTGCGGCGATTTTTGCCATTGTATTATATGCTCTCCAAGTATATGCTGTGGCTATTGAGCCTGCGCCGCCGTTATTCCATTTATTATCGGTATTCCAAGCATCAAGCCAATTTTCATATAAATTTGTTCCAGGAACCTGCATATAATCGTCCATAAATTTCAGGTGTCCGGCGATAAAGTCATATCCGCCCTCCTCTGAAAAGAACGCGTCATCTCCCGTCCAATCCCAATACTGCATTATAATGTCTACCATTACAAGGCTCATATTATAGCGTCCGTCGTGAGATGGATATGCCCATATTCTTCCTGTATCTTTCTCCTGTCTTGCAATATAATTTTGAATATTAGTTTTTATTCTGTCGCTCCAGCCTGCATTTACAAAGCAATAGCCGCCGCGCCAGCCGCCTTGTCCGTTATGCCAGCCGATTGCCCCGTGAGTTATAACAGGATTATCCCATATGTTATCCATTGCCATAACCTGAGCGCGCATAGCTGAATTGATGTACGGGTCGGGAGTATCAATTTTTATAGTTTCCGCAACTCCCTTAAAATAATTAACGCTGTCATTGAATATTTCTCTTGCGTTTGTCTGATATTCATTAAAATATTTGTTTTCTGACGGACTATCTGTTGTAATCATCATATATACTGTATTTTCGGTATTACCGTCAGTCGTACCTACTACCATTGGTTGATTTGCCGCTGTTGAGGTTAATAACGCGTCCACTCCTGAACTGTACATTGACGAGTCCTTTGCGGCATAATTCATTTTTACATTTGATGTGCCGCTTATTGTAGCATATGAGCCTGTGATACTGAATGAATTATCAGTAAAGGTCGGAACAGTTGAATTTGTATCAGACGGACTAAATTCAAGTGCGCTTGAATTTCCACCCGTAGGCTGTTTACTGTCTATTCGGTTTCCGCCTGCCGCTGCAACTACCAGCTTATCCTTTACACTGTCGGGAAGCTCCGCTTTTACAAGCATAGCGTCGATTTTGTCCGAGCGTGTATATGTCAGCTTTATTTCACCCTCGAAGGAACTGTCTTTTATGACATATTCCTCGTGTCCGTTTACATATCTTGCAGTTATATTGCTCATTTCATCAAGCCATTTTCCGTCCTTTATTCCAAGGAACATATGAGCGAAACGGAAAAAACTTGTGCCTGTACCCGCATTTGATAATACCAATTTCGGTCTGTCGCCGAGATAATAGATATATCTGAACGAGGTTTCGCCATTATCGTTTGTATGCGCCGCATATATAGGACGCGTATAATTTTTGTTTCCGTTATCAATTTCAAAGCCGCCGTCAACAGGCTTGTATGTAAACGGATTTTTTGTAACTACAACCTTTAAACTGCCGTTTATATCAGCAGTTGAAGCGGTAACCGTTATGGTCTGTTCTGTTGCTGCGCCGTCTGCTGTAATCATAGCCTTTGCGCTGTCAAAGGTTATGCCGTTATTGTCATATGCTTCCATACTCCAAGAAAAGTCAGTATCTTTAATTTCAATGCCCTTTTGGTCGTATGCCTTTGCAGTATATGTAAAGCTCTTATTTCCGCTTTTCGGTATTTCTATTGACATATCACCGTCTACGGCGATTTCTGATAATACAGGCTTATATACTCTTACTGTCTTGCTTGCGGTTATATCGCCTGATGTTGCCTTAATTATAACGTCGCTGTCGCTGTTTGCTGCGGCTGTCAGCACTCCGTTTTCAAAGGTGATACCGTCTGTCGTATTTTCAGCGTTCCAGCCGCTTAATTCCTCTGACGGCATTTCCGCTCCGTATTGGTCGAATATTTTTATTGTATAGGTTTCACTTACCTGCGACGCGGTTTGTAACATATCCGCTCCGATTATATCTATTTTAGAAGCAGTCATTTTATATGTTTCTATTTCTTCTGAAATTTCGTAAACATTTGGATTATCTTTTAATGCAACCTTTACCTTAAAAGAGCTTGCCGCTGCTGATGAAGTTGAAGAAATAACACCTGTGTTTTCGTCTATGCTTATTCCGCTATCGTTTAATTCTGTTTCGTCAGCATTTAAAAGCGACCATTTAAGCGGTATTCCATATGCTTCGCTGCCTGCCTTGTCATAGCATTGTGCAAAAAATTCTGTACTGACAGTACCGTTATTTGGTATCGGAAGTTTTTCAGCTGGATTTATCAGACTTACAGAAGCCGCTAAGCCTGCCTGCGCTATGGTAATTTTTTTGCTGTCATATACCGCGCCGTCATAGCTTAAAAGTCTTACGTTATATTCGCCCGCGTCTGCTTCGGAGCTTACAGTTAAAACGCCTGTCGCAGGATTTAATGTTATGCCTGTCGGTAAATTCTCCTGTAAACTTTCTGTATCATCTGAATTATAAAGCTCAAACTTTACTAATTCTTTTGACAGCGGTTCATAGCTTGATAAATCAATGCCGTTAAACAAAGCCGCTGCGACAAGATAGTTTACTGTTTTTGTTGTTCCCTCGGCAGGAATAGAAACCTTGCTTATATCGTCTGTTACTCCGATAGTAACCTCCGTCGGCGCAGGTTTATATACTTTCATATTTCTGACGTCAACCGCGCCGGAGCGTATATCGCTTTCGCCGTTTACTTTGTTTGTAACATTAAATTTTGAAAATATTGTATTTTTTAAATTTCTGATTACTTTTTCTGACTTTGTCGCTTGTGCTTCCTCGTCTGTACCTGCCGCCTTAGTATAGCCGACCATACTTGTTGTTCCGTTTGCAAGAAATTTCACGTTATACCATTTATTCGCTTCCGCACCCTGATACATAGTATCGTAGTTTGACGGATTACCATATTTGGTTTTTATTTTCTCTCCGTCAAAAATGACAGTAGGGCCAAGCTTCGAGCCGCCGTATAATTCTACAACACCCGAATTTGCGTCTGAAAATCTTACGTCAAATTCTGCGACATATACGCTGCCGCCGGAAATTGTGTTGTCAACCTTTCGTGTAATCTTTTGTTCTGTGTCTGCTGCTGTATAGCGCATATACGGAATTTCCTCGTCGGTTAAGATTTCCATATTTTCTGTCTTGCCCGTCCATTTGTTATTTTCCGATGTAAAATCTTCATTGAGATACATCTGCAATTCTTCCGCGTTTGCATTTAAGACAATAGCCGGAGTAAATGTGCATATCATCTGTATAGATAATATTGCGGACAAAATACGTTTGAAAACTTTTGATTTCATAGGTCTGCCTCCTTAAATTATTTCTTAATTTATTGTTAATTTTATTATACAATATCATCTTGATTTTGTATATGTCAAAATAATGCCTGTTTTATGATAAATTCACGCATTTTTATATTGCGTTGATTTCCACAATATGATATACTAAAAGCAGGGGTGAACGTATGAATAAAACTATCCGATATTCTTCGTTTGAAAATAAATTTGAGGTGATATACAGGAATGAAATTCCTACAATTCAAATGCCACCACATACGCATAATGCGATTGAATTGTATATAAGTTTGACACCACTGTCAAATATACTGCTCGGTGATAATGTAATGCCGCTCAAAGAAAATTCGCTGCTTATAATACCGTCATATTGTATTCATCAGTTTACACAACTTCCTGACTGTGAGTATAAGCGATATATTATAACTATCAGTACGGAATGGCTTGAAAATTTTATAGCGGGCAATAAAAGATACAGCTATTTTACTGATACAAAAAAACCTATCGTTATTACTCTTGATGATAAACAAAAAGCATTATTGCTTAATCGTATGCAGGATTTTATCGCCTGTAAAAACAACGATACCTTTTCTGAAATATCAATATTTTTTGATATTCTGAAAATTATAGACGGATTGATTTATACTCACGCTGAAAATGACGAGGTGGAAAAGAGAGTTACAGGAACGCAGCAAACGGTCAATCAGATTATCAAGTATATAAACGCGCACCTTGTTGAGAATATTCATCTTACGGATATTGCAGAAAAGTTTTATTTAACACCTAATCATATATCACGAATTTTCAAAAAGCATACGAATACGCAAATAAGCAATTATATTATTTTACAGAGAATGACAAAGGCAAAACAACTTTTTCGCGAGGGATTTACAGTTGCGGAAGCGCAGATAGCAACAGGATATTCAAGCTATGAACATTTTTTCCGTACTTTCAAAAAGAATGTCGGTATGACGCCAAAAGAATATATAAACGCTTATTATAATCACGAATCATAACCACCAGTAAACTGGTGGTTTGCACAGTCCCTGGAATGGACAATTACAGGCTTAACCCCTCTAAGGGGCATTGAAGCCTGACACCGCATTACTATCTCAGGCAGCCGCTCACGTGCGGCTGTCTTTTTTGCCTACTTTCTCTCGCTACCCGTAAACGGGTCCATACACTCTTTCAGACTAATCTGGTCTGATGCATAATCTTCTTCAAGCTGATTTCGGATATAGTCTGCAATTACTTTTTTGTTCCGTCCCACTGTATCAACATAATAACCTCTACACAAAAAATTCCTTGAACCATATTTATATTTTAAATTTGCATGCCTATCAAATATCATTAGTGAGCTTTTTCCCTTGAGAAATCCCATGAATTGTGCTATACTTAAATATGGCGGAATACTTACCAGCATATGTATATGGCCAAGACATGCTTCTGCTTCTATTACTTCTACTCCCTTTTGTTCACACAATTTTCGGAGCATTTCTCCTATATCACGTTTTAATTGACCATATATCTCTTTTCTCCTGTGTTTTGGTGCAAACACTATATGGTATTGACATCTGTATTTTGAATGTGCTGTGCTTTTTATTATTTTTTAACATTGTTAAAAACCCTTGATTTTATGCGATTTGTGTACAGGTTCTGTAAGCGTAACCGTACCATACCGAGTGTTCTTACAGAACTTTAAAGTTCTTGTATGTCACTCGGTTTTTTTTATTGTTTTTTCAGTATGAGGATGCTCCGGTGTCAGGTAATCCAACTGATTTGTGAATTTATCGCAAGCAAAAACCGCTCGTCAATAAAGGCATTTCACCTCTATTCCGAGCGGTCTTTTTTCTCATTATTTATGAGAGGAATTTCAATATTTTATTTTAAGTTTTCAACCATACGCATAAATACTGAAGCAACCTGTGCTCTTGTCGTGTTTGCTTTCGGTGCAAAGCTACCGTCTGTATTACCTGTCATAACGGACTTTTCAGCCGCCCATATTACAGCGTCCTTTGCATAATACGAAATATTGTCGTTATCCGTATAAGATGTGTTGCTGCTTGTAGTTATGTCATATCCTTTAAACTCTGCATAGCGATAGATAATCGCCGCCATCTGTTCACGGGTAATTGGCTCGTTCGGAGCAAAACAATCTTCAGAAATACCCGAAACAATACCGTTTTCATTCGCCCAAGCAACTGCACTTTCGTAATAGCTGCCGCTTTCAACATCAGTAAAAGCACATTTTCCCGTCTGTGGCTCATTTTCCATACGATAGATAACCGTTACAAACATCGCTCTGGTAACTTCGCTGTCAGGTGCAAATTCTGTGTTTGATATGCCCTTCATCAAGTCATTTTCATACGCGTATTTCACCGAATCGTAAAACCAGTCATTTTCCTTAACATCGGTAAACGGATTTTTCCATTCACCGTTATCCTTTTCCGTCCATTTCGCATATAGAGTGAAGTTCTTTGTTACCTTTTCAGTAAAATCATATTTTGTTTTGAGTCCCTTATCGGTATACCAGCCCTCAAAGTCAAATCCGGCCTTTATCGGTGATTCCGGCTCTTTTATAACACTGTTTTTTGTAACGGTTTTGCTTGCAATATCATTACCGCCGTTTGTTTCAAATGAAACGGTATAATGTACATTACCGCCTCCGTTACCGCCACTTGATTTCGTCCAGTTAGCGGTTACAGTTACGGCTTTACTCGGCATTGTAAATGTTGTTTCTGCCGACTTGCTGTCCGCAAACTGTACACCGTCGTCTGTCGTCCAACCGCTGAATTTATATCCGCTGCGTTCGCCGGCCTTAATCGTTACCATTTCACCCTCTGAATATTCTCCGCTACCCGAATTTTCCGCATAGCTGCCATTTACCGTTACGGTGTTTGATATTTTCTTTATAACAAGTGCAGTCTGCGGCGTTGAAGTATTTCCGGTAAAATCCTGTGCACAAAGCATAATAACACCGCTTGTTTGACTTTCATAGAGTTTTCCCGAAACAGCAAACTTACCGTCACTGCCTGCAACAACTTCTTCATTATCGCCGTACATAATTCTGCTACCCGCATCTGATATTCCTGTTATCGTATAGTCGCCGCTTTCATTGTCTGCATAAAATATATCAGATGAAAGTGTCAGAACAGGCGGTTCTTTATCCATATTAATAAGTAGGAATACACTTGTTACATCCTTGCCGGAAATACCGTCAATCTTGAACATCAAACTTCCCTCAAATTCCGGAATTGCAAAGGTGTTTTCACCGTTTTCGTTTGGTATTTGGTCATTTGTGTCCATTCTTGTCAGTTTAAATGTCGCATCAGCGTCCGATCCGCTCACAGACAAAGTATTGTCACCGCCGCCGATATACGCGTGATAAACGCCGTTTTCATCGGCAGTGCATTCGTTACCGTTCATCGAAAGTGCTATATCCATAGGTGTATATTTAGGAAGAAATTCGCCTGTGGATTCGGTTTCCTTACTGTAATACTTTCCGTTTTCCGATTTTTTGTATGCACGAACACCGACTTTATATGTCTTATCAGGCAACAAATTCTCGGCAGGAACAGACTCTGCGGTATCTCCGTTTTCATTTACACGAACGCCGTTTCCTCCGACAGTTAGTGCCATATCAACCGCTGTCGTGTCTTTATCCAAATCATATCCAAATCCTGTGTCTGTCCATTCTCCGTCTTTTCCCTCATAAATTCTCACACTATAACCGTCAACATTGTCTGACGCATTCCACTCCGCACGCATCACCTCATTTCCTGATGTTTGCAGAGTAACATCTGTCGGTGCGGACGGTTCGTTTACATTGGTATATGCAACTTTTGTATTAAACGCTTGATTATCAATAGCAATAAGTGCGTCTTCCTCATTACCGTCACCGTTAAGATCTGCTTGCTTTTTCGTCATAAGAAAGGCTGTTACATAATATTCACCTGTCGGTGCTATCGCACCCGATGTAGGAACGGAAAGTTCAATATTTGAGGTATCACTGATTTCCTGTTCTGAAATCATATAGTCCGCTCCGCCTTCTTCGTTTGAAAAATAAGTGCGGATAACGTAAGGCGTATTATCCACGGCATACTTCACCTTACCGGAAATTTGATTGTCAGTCAGTGTCAGAGCCAACTTCTCAAACGGCTCAACAGAAAATGCCTTTTCATCGGTAAAGGTCAACTCGCCTGCATCAACGATATACTTGCCACCTTCTTTAAGTCGCAGAAGAGCCAGACGATATTTTTTGCCGTCAGCGTTTGTTTTTTCCATATCTGCAATAGTCGTCGCGCTGACATCTTCGTCAGGATTAAACTGACTGTCATCAGTCATCCAGTCGATATTAAGCTCAGCGTTGCTATCATTGAAAATCTTTAGGTTGTCTTTGATCTGCTCCTCGGTTAGATTTCCGTCAAAGGCAAGTACGATATACGGCGCTTCGTCTGTACCGGCACTTGCTGAGATTTCCGTCCGACTCACGCCGGTGTTTGCAAGCACAAAGTTCTCATCACGCACCGCCGCAAAATTCGCATCGCTGTCTTCCGCAAGCATACTTACAACCGGTGACACACCTTTATCTGCCCAGTTCCATTCAGGCATATAGCCTAAAATCTTAAATTCAATATCCCAGCCGCCGCCTTTGCGGAAGTTGGTCTCTACGATTTTCGGCACAAGTACCCATGCACGAGCGCTGGCTAACCAACCTCCTACCTCAGCCACCACGCCGAGGTACACATCGACATTTTGGAAGGCTTGCTTCATCCCCTCCTCAACTGTGACGTTTCTGATTGGGAATGCCGTCTGACCGCCTACGATGAGATTGATATTTCCGACGTTAAACCCTTTGCCGGCAAGGACGGGACTACTTTTTGGAATCTGCACTCTGCCTGCAACCGTGCCGTTTGCACCGATTGCAAGATACAGATAATCATTGCTGTTATTCACTCCGCCGAAAGCACCCAATTCAATAGAAGAATCAAACGTTATAACGTCTATCTGTTTACTCGGCAGATTTAATGCAAGCTCCTTTGAGCCTCCGAAATAAACGCCTTCATATGTATTACCTTTATAACTGCGTTCCTGTCCGTTTAATTTTAAGGAATAGCCGAAGCTGTCGACAATCTGCGTTGCCGTGCCTGCACCTACAAGATTAACATCGGTTGCTTTTAGTGAAATCTCGCTCGGTCCTATAATAACGTTACCTGTTCCTTCAACAAGATGCAGATATGTTCCCGTCAATGCACCGCGTAATTTAATAGGAGGAATGGCAAGATAGTTGCCATTTACCGTTGCGGCAAGATCCTTAAAACCGGCACCGCCGCCGTTAAGCTGTCCTATCGGAACAGGCGGAACAAGTACAATTCCCGGTGATGATTTTACATAAAACCATAACTCGTCAGGGATAAGAGCGCCGTTATTGCTGCGTTCAAGAGCAAGTGCCGCCTCGGTTTCAAAAAGGTCAAAGGCATTCAGTTCAAGACTGAACGCATATCGCTCCTCACCCTTAAATGTGTTTACTTCACCCTCAACCTTTGCAAGTTCCAACGCCATTAAATCGGCGGTATCAAAGCTGCCTTTCGCTTTTACGCCGTTTACCTTAAATTCATATTTCTTTTTGCCGTTTACTGTCTTTTCTCCTAAACCGTAACCCAACTTTTCAAGCGAAAATTCAGCACCGTCAAATACTGTTTTGAATCCGATTTCACCGTTAAAAACAAGGTTGCCGTCCGCATCTGCGGTTGCTTTTTCCAACTTTGTCGTTGCATACGGAATATCGACAAAAATCACTGCGTCGTTTTTGTCGGGTTCAATATCAAATGAAAGACCTTCTTTTGACATTGTAATTTTCAAAGAGTCTTCCGCACCGTTTTGCGGCTGATAGAATTTGAATGACGGAGCGTTCAAATTAACGCCGTGCTGTTCGATTCGTCCGTCTTTGTAAACAATCAACTTTCCGCCATTATTTTCGTCCCACGTTGCCGTCACAGACGGAGAAAGCGTTGCCGCTCCGCCGGTAAATTCAAAAGAAGAACCGTTCGTGCTTTTATACTCGCCGGCTATTTGTGCAACAGGAGACGCATTATATTTCTTTTTCAAACTTTCAAGTGCAGCGTCATCCGAGACATATTCAACGGTAATTGCACCGTTCGACTCAAATACCGCAAGACGCTTTGCGGAAAAACTTGACGATATTTCGTCAGGCTTTGTCGGAAGCTCCTCGCTCAGCGTTTTCAGATTGCGATAACCCCACAGATACTGCGCACCGACCGACATTTCCGTATTTACGTCAATGTCAAAGCCACAGTAGCTTTTGCTTTCCACCCATGTAAGAACAGGAAAATCGTTCGGCTTCACTGTAACTGTCTGTGGCAAGCTTACACGCAGCGGAGAATCTCCGCAGTACACAATATCGAACTTATCGTAGTAATCGGACAGACCGACAAACGGATTTGCCCACGGATATGCGTCTGTGTAAATTTCATTAACATAAACGCCGTCTACATCGCCCCACGAGGTATACCCTTTTGGAACATGCTTCGTTGACATATCATCGATTTTGCCTGTTACAACCGAACTTTTCGTTGTTTTTTCGCCGCTTTCGGTTACTGTTGTGCGATCCATCTTAATCGCCGGACCTCCGGGGCTGTTTGCGGTTTCACCGTGACCCATTCCGGTGAAACTGTTTATCACATACCACCACTCAAAGTAAAAATCATGTCCGAATAAAGCATCGCTGTTCATTTGTATATCCCCAACGGTTGTCAAAACGCCCCAAGCTGTTTTATCCTTTTTGTCAAGACATACAAGCTCGTGATAAACCGTTACTTTTGTCGGTATTATTGTGCCGTACGGAGTTCCGGGAATATCGTACAGACCTATGTCCATGTTGTAGTCTGCCTTAATTGCGGTATTTTTCCCGTTCGGCGTTTCGGACACAAACTCCGCCTTTTGCAGTGTGACAGACGGATAGGTTGTCTTCTTATTTCCTCCGCCGGTATAAACATTAAATTCGCAGCCGGGGGCTTGAAGATCCTGTGTAAAAACCTCGCCTGTTTCCTTTGCGATTGCCCTCGGAACCGTTGCCGTATAGGTTTGATACTGCAAATCGTAGAAATAAAAGCTTATGTAATCGTTTTGCAGAAGAAGCGTTTTACCGCCGTTAAAGGTAAGTGTTTCGTTTTGCTCGGGCGCCGCAAGAATATTCATCGGCAGCGCGCAAACTATGATGCAAAGTGATAATATCACCGACACTATTTTTTTGCTCATTTTCTGTCCCTCCTGTTTTTTATTTTGATACACATTACGGTAATCACCGTTGCGATTATGAAAGTCACAACTGCTGTCAGCACATATCCGCACATTCCGTCAATCAGCAGAATTGCACCGCAATAACCGGCAACCGCCGCACTTTTGTACGATGTCGGAAATAATGCGGTGCAGCACAGCAAAAGAACGGAAAGCAGGGCGGTTGCCACTTTGCAGAAATTCAACTTTTTTGTCTCCCTGCAATATTTTATCTTTTTCGCACGTGCGAAAACTAAATTCATTCTTTCCGCATTAGATTTCAATTCACACACCTCCTCAATCCACCCTTTTATTATATAGGTGCTTGAAAATATAAAATTTCCCCCTAAAAAAACAAAAAAGACCGGATTTTTTCCGGTCTGAATAAAACAGAGTTATTTTGAATCAGTTATTTTTCTGAAACGGTATTTCAGCAGAAACAGAATAAGGCAAGAAACAATCGGAACCGCATATCCAAATTGCTTTATTAAACCGTCGGTTTTCATAAGCATATTAAACATTGCGTGAAATGTAATCGCGACGCACAACAGTGCAAAAATGCCGGATGCCTTTAACGCAGCGGGTCGGCGGAATACTCTAAGTCCGTACCCGATTATAAAAGCACATGTAATGTGCATAGCTCCGGTCGAAAAACCGCGTACTAACAAATAAAACAAATTACCTGTTCCGTGTTCCAAAAGGTAACAGATATTTTCAAAGGTAGCAAATCCCACTGCAATATTAAAAATAATATTATCCCCCTCCTGCGGTTGGAGTTCAAAAACAATCAAACCAAACAAAAGAGGAATGAGTTTTACCGTTTCCTCTATAACTGGTGATATTTCCAATACAGCAGATGTTTCCTGTGCACCGTAAAGTACCGAAAAAAATGTATTCAAATAGGCGGATATAATACAGCAGACAAATCCGAGAACTATAAAAATGTAATTTTTTCTGTTACCGGTATTTGTACCGAGTGCGGCAAGCAAAAACGGAGCCGCAAGGCATATAAATATATTTTCTATATTGTACGGCATAGCTTTTCCTCCCTGCTCTGTGCAACGGCTATCAGAATAAGAGCCGGATTCATTATAAATATGTCAACCAAATAATACGGATTTATAAAGGTGTTTTCCGCAATAAAATACGAAGAACCCCACAAAAGATATTCTGCCGCATAAAAAATCAAAGCCGCCGCAAAAATCCACAGCTTACCCGTCTGTTTTTGAATTTTTGCAAAATATATACCTTTTACCGCATAAAAGCCCAATATTCCCATTGCTGTGCCCATTAAGATGTTCTCAAAATAACTGCCCCGCAAACAAAAGAAAATACCCATACCCAGAGAAAACAACGGTAAAATCCAAAATATCGCTTTCTTTTTATGTTTTTCTTTCGGTACATCTGCATAAAGACGTAAAGTAAGAAAAATATACGATGCCGTCCAGCTCAGTTCCGAAACACAGAACACAAGCGGAGAAGTGCCTAACAATATAAGATACAGTACCCAATAGGCAAGCCCCATTCCGAAACTCAGGTAAAAAAGCAATACCAAAAGGCGATTGTAACTTCTGTTTCGTATTGCCGAAATACAGGAGCAGCATCCGCAGATAAAAACGCAGAAAAGCTGTAAAAGATTATCTGTCAGTTCTGTCATTCCCCTCATTCCTCTCTTTATTTCTTTTATGAAGAATGTCACACATCAAAGTTACCGAAATGCCAAGTAAAAACGCCAAAATCCCTACAACAACATACCCCAAAAAGCCTTTGTTGGCAAAAATACTGGCTGTGTCATGCATCGGCGTCTGCTCAAATCCCGCAAAATTCAAATTACATACAAGTGCCGATATAACTACGATTAAAGCAATGCCAAACGAATAGCACGAGATGACCGCCAGTCTATGTCTTTTTTCGTTGCGCTGTTTTTTTATTTCATCAGCCTGTTTTTTCGCCAGTTTTATTCTTTCAGTCGTTGAACGCACTTTTTATCCCCTCCGTTTCAAGTAAAGGTCTTAATTTCTTTTTGCCGAGTTGCAACAGCTTATCAATCTGTTTTGCCGACTTTCTTAAAACAGCAGCGGCTTCTTTGTAACTCATTCCCTCAATGTATACAAGATAAAGAGCCTCTTTTTGAGCGGACGGCAAATATTCCATACAGTCATAAATCCGCTTGTTTCGCTCCGCAATGCACACTTCATCTTCAAATGTATTTTCTATGCAAAAATTCATTTCTTCCTCTGTAAGAATGATATGTCTTTTTGCTTTTCTCAAAAACATCAGTGCATGATTTCGAGCCGCTTTATATATGTAACTTTCAAAACTGCTTTTAATATTCGGCCGTTTGCTGATCAGATACGCAAAAACTTCTATCAACAAGTCCTCCGAATCGTGGAGATTTTTTATATATCCGTTTATATACAGCGTAAGCTTGTCACCGTAAATCTCCATAAGCCTTTCAAGAGCCTTTGCATCGCCCGAAAGGTAATCGTTATAAATTATAGTTGTATCCATCATTAAACAAATCCCTTTCTCAGTTTTATTTGTCAGCTAGCTTTTCTGACAGAATGTGACGTTATGCGATACAAGAAATCTATATTGAATTGTATCATACATTTCCCCTTCCGTCAATGAGCGACTGTTTAGTATTTCGAGTAACAAACACCTCCGATTAAAGTTACAAAAAAAGCAAGCTACTGCTACAAACAATGCTTGCTTTTTCTGTCAGATAAAATCTTCAATTACATCTTGCAGATGACAGGGTGACAATTCGTATTTGTTCAGTCTGTCGATTAATTCTGTCACCTCTTTTTTGTTTGGTGACACGTCATTAACAGCTGTTTCCTCACATTTGATGCCGTATGTAGTCTTTACCACTCCCTCAATATTCTTTTCTTCTTGCAAAATTGTATACATATTGTATATTAGTCCTTTCTCCCCCCTATGTTATATAATACAACATATACCACTAAATTACAATATTGTTTGATATTTTGTAAATAAATTGTAAATTACCGAAAAAATAAAGGTGGTATTACACCACCCTTATTTTATGCACGAATTAAAAGTCCGTTTATAAGATCATTCTTTGCCATTTCCTTAATTTTATAATGAAGTTTCTTACCTGTAACATTTGTCGGTATAGTCGCTGTAAATCTATAATATCTCGGACGTTTATAGTTTGAAATCATAGGACTGTTTTTACAAAATTCTTCAAGTTCGTCAACAGTAAGCGATTCATCTGCTTTTACGATATAAGCCGTAACAATTTCGCCGTGTGCTTTATCGGGAACGGCTGTAACGATACTGTCCGCAACTTTCGGATGTGAATTAAGCACTTCTTCAATCTGCGTAGGATAAATATTTTCACCTTGTGAAATAATCATATCGTCTTTTCTTCCGGCGATAGTAATAAAATGATTTTCGTCCCAAGTACCGAGGTCGTTTGTGTACAAATATCCGTTATGGAATTTACGCTCCGTTTCACCCTCATTATTATAGTAGAAATACGCTGATTTTGCGTGTGAGCGGATAATCACTTCACCCACTTCGCAATTATCTTTAGCAACAATCTCGTGAGGTTCGGCACGTCTGTCCTCAAATACCTTTACTACTCGCACGTCATCATCAGTACAAGCTCTGCCCGCTGTACCCGCCATTTCAGGTAAATCGTTCGGTCTAAGAAATGTATTCCAGAAAGTTTCGGTTGTTCCGTAGCCATTGAATATTCTCGGTGTAAGCACTCTCTGATAACGCATACAAGCCGCACGTTCAAGCGGCGAACCCATTGTAACGATACCGTGAAGTGTACTCAAATCTCTGCCGTTTCTCTCCTGAGCCTCCGTAAGACGTTCCAAAACAGCCGGTACACCGATTATGAACGAAAGCTTATAATCTTCCACATATTTAAGCGTCAAAGCCGCGTCAAATTTACGCATTATCGTAACACATCCACCCGCATAAAATGTCGGTGTAAGACCGCCCGAATGCAAACCGCCTCTGTGGAACCAAGGTGTTGTATTCATAGACTTATCCTCTGACGAGAACGGGAAATGTATCATAACATCGTGCGCCGAAAGCACTTCGTTAATACTTGTTATACAAACCCCCTTTGGTCTGCCTGTTGTTCCCGATGTATAAAGTCTTGTCGTTTCATCATATATAGAAAGATTCCAATTCAAATTCGGATTTTCTGCCGATGCATTCTTCACAAAATCCGAATATTTTACCGTACCAGGTATAGGAGCCGCTCCTCCTTCGTCCACCATAATTATCACTTTCGGTGTGAATTTTGAAAGTTTCAGTGCCTGTTCAACAGCGTCTTTGTTGATTGATTCATATATAAATACTGTCGGTCTGCTGTCCTCAATAGTTATTGCAATTTCACCGGCTGACAATCTGAAATTTATCGGACAACTTACTGTACCTGTTTTATGGCAAGCGATATATGCAAACGCAAATTCCGGGCAATTCAAAAGTTGGAACATCACTACTCCGCCTTTTATTATTCCTGCTTCCAAAATCGCATTTGAAAAACGGTTTGCTTCTGAATTAAGTTCAGAATATGTCCAAGCAGTCTTTGTTTCGGGAGAAATCATAGCCTCTTTATCTGCAAATCTGTAAACATTTCTCATAAATCCGTTAAGCCACGTATATTCTCTTTCAAACTCAGATTTAAACATATCTATACGTTGTTGCTTTGTATCTGCCGTAAATTTTGCTTTTGCCGAATGTAAGGCTTTTTCAATGTCTGCAAATATGTTTTCTATTTCATCATTTGTGTATTCGTAATTTGATTTGTTTGAGCAGTTTTCAAGCAGGCGAATTCCGTCAAGTATTTTAATTTTTCTTGCCTCTGAAATTCTGTCAAATCTTTCTTTCTTAGTTTCCTTTTGCATTATTTTCTTTCCTTTCATTATTTTTCTTATAAATGTTGTTGTCATTATATCACCCATTTTCTATTAAATCAAGTATTTTTGTAATTATTTTTAAAAATATATCTGATTGTTTCATTTTCACAATATTTGATAAATATTGTGAAAATATTAACCATTTTAAATGATTAACGATATATTCTAAAAATATACACCTTCATAAAAACTGTTGACAATTTAGAAATCATATGATATTATTTATGCAAACGATTGCACAGATACAAAATTTAATCTGTGCATTTTAAACGCCTATTTACGCAAACGATTGCACAGGAGGTGAAATATTGCAAAAAGTAACAATAAAAGATGTGGCAAAACTCGCAAAAGTATCGCCTTCAACCGTTTCACGCGTACTTTCAGGTAATCCTTCAATTTCGGACGATACTTGCAAACGCGTAAAAAACGCCGTAAAAGAACTGCATTACACACCCAACACAACTGCAAGAAGTCTGCGTTGTGAAAAAAGCAAAAGTATAGGCGTTGTATTCCCCGACATTTCAGGTGAATTTTACGCAACGTGTGCGTCAGCGATACTCAAATACGCTCGTATGTCTGACTATACCGTACTTTTTACCGAAAGCGGACACAATTTAAAAGCAGAGAAGGACAGTATAAAAGCACTTTTGGAGCGACGTATTGACGGTATTATTTTTATCGGTGACAATTCCGACATTCCTCTTATACAAAGCATCGCCACACAATCTATTCCTATAGTTACAGGCGACCGAAAAGTCGGCAATATTCCGTCTGTTACTTTCAACAACAAGGAAACCGTTCAAGAAATGGTTGATTCACTTTATAAATCGGGTTGCAGAAAATTTATGTATGTTGGTGAAACTCCGACCGGTCAAAGCAATCTTTTGAACAGATACAACGGATATACCGATGCATTAAAAAATTACAGCGACACAACTTCGGTGATATTTTTAGAAGAAAGCCTGCACGGCGACAAACTGAAAACCGCAAGAAGACTGTTCACGAAGAAAATTATAACCTCACTCCCCGATGTAATTATTACGTCCAACGATTTAATTGCACAAGGAATTATAAGTGCTGCACATGAAAACGGAATTAACATTCCAAACGATATGCAAATCACAGGTTTTGACGATTCGCTTTCATCTGCGTACTTTATCCCATCGGTCACTACAGTAAGTCAAAACATCGACGAATTGGCAAAGCGTTGTTTTTCAATGCTGATGGATTTAATTAATAAAAAAAGTGCTGTTTCTTCGATAATCGAACAAAACATTATTGCAAGAAACTCCGCAAAAATCAACATATAAAATAAGAAAGGATTTTGAAAATGTATATTGCAAACAAAGAAAGATATGAAACAATGAAATATAACCGTTGCGGAAAGAGCGGTCTGTTACTCCCTGCTTTTTCGCTTGGTTTATGGCACAACTTCGGCAGTAACGACAGTTATGACAATATGGTTGATTTGCTTACAACAGCTTTCGACCTTGGCATTACTCACTTCGACCTTGCAAACAATTACGGTCCGTATCCGGGCAGTGCCGAAGAAAATTTCGGTAATGTTTTGAAACACGAACTTGCGCCGTATCGTGATGAATTAATCATCTCAACCAAAGCAGGCTACGGTATGTGGGACGGACCTTACGGCGACCACGGTTCAAGAAAATACCTTATCGCAAGTCTTGATCAGAGCTTAAAGCGTATGGGACTTGAATATGTTGATATTTTCTATCATCACCGTCCCGATCCTGACACCCCTATGGAGGAAACAGCGTCGGCACTTGACCATATCGTAAGAAGCGGTAAGGCACTTTATGTAGGTATTTCAAACTACAACGCAGAACAAACAAAGCAAATGGCTGAAATTATGAAGTCACTTGGCACTCCACTTGTTATTCATCAACCGCGTTACAATATGTTTGAACGCTGGATTGAAAACGGCTTGCAGGACGTTCTAAAAGACGAGGGTATAGGTTCAATCTCATTCTGCCCACTTGCACAGGGACTTCTTACAAATAAGTACATAAACGGTATTCCTGCCGACTCAAGAGCCGCAAAGAGTTCACCGTTCCTTACAAAAGAGGGCATTACAGCCGATAAAATCGAAAAGATTGTTAAGCTGAATAAGATTGCCGAAAACAGAGGTCAGTCGCTTGCTCAAATGGCTTGTGCATGGAACTTGAGAGGCGGTAAACTTACAAGTGTTCTTCTTGGCGCGTCAAAATCTTCTCAGATTATTGAGAATGTCAACTCACTAAATAATCTTGACTTCACACAAGACGAACTTAACGCAATCGAAGACGCATTGAAATAATCTAAAACCCCATCTGTTTTATAGATGGGGTTTATTTTATCACCACAGGTCCATTACGAAAATCCTTAAATATGGTATTATAAATTCAATACAAATGAAAGAAGGAATTTATAATGAGTACACAAGATTTAAACTATGAACAACCCACAGTTTCCGACGCAGCCGTTGACAACAGCGACGACTATACCGAATACACTTTTTCAACCACAAAAGGTATGCGTTTCGCTTTAATTGTTACCTACATTCAATATACCATTCTTGCAAAGAATGATTGTATGGAAGTCAAGACATTCCCTAAAAAAGCAAACAAAATGCCTATTGTCAGATATGACGATATAGCCGCTATGCACGTCAAAAAAGTATTTACTTGGTATCATATATGTTTGGCAATTCTCACTTGCTGTACAATAATTTTACCTTTGTTGTTTTTATATGCCGGTTCTAATCACAAATTGGAAATAACATTAAAATCAGGTGCTAAAACATCGGTTTGTGCGTCAAACAAAAATGTTATGAACAATTTTGCAACTGAGCTTAACCAAAGAATTATCAAAAAATGCGGTCATTCTGTTTTAGTTTAAAACAAAAGACGTATCTCATTTTATTGAGATACGTCTTTTTTCTCGTCATTCACAAATTCCAATGTAAAATCGGGTGCATTATACACGCTGTCGGGGTTATATTTCATAGTTACGTCCGCTTTGAATTCCGTATCGTTTTTACCCATAAGCTTATTACATCGTACCTTGTCACCCGCAAGCCATTTTTTGACCATTGTTTGAGTTATTGTTGTTTTCTTAAATAATCCCCTATCGGATTTCTTCCATATAATAAATCCGCAGTTATTATTGCACGAAAACGCTTTCATACTTTCCACAACGTCACCGTTACACTTCGGACATTTTCCGAGCGGTTTCGGCGGTGCAAAAACAAATTGTACGGGATATTGCGATTCTTTATCTACTTTCAATTCAACATCAGCGTCAAATGTCGTGCCGTCGTTCTTCAACAGTTTTTTCATTCTGACACTTTTACCCGCAAGCAATTTTTTAGCCATAGGCAAAGTTATTGTGACATTTGAGAACATACCTTTTGTTTGATTTTTCCAAACAGTGAATTTACAGTTCATCGGCTCACGCCAATTACTGCACCCAAATCCCCTTGTTCCCTCTATAACGTTACCGCCGCAAAGCGGACAAGTTCCGATTACTTCGTGATATTTTTCCGTTACCGCCTTTGTCATAACGGCTTGATTTACCGCAGGATATGAATTGGAAATTACTGTTTTTATCGTATAAAGCACATTGTCGGTAAGCGATTTATACGTCTTATCGCCGGAACGAATATCTTCTTGTATCGCCCACCATTTTGCCGTCATATCAGCTTTCTTGATTTCATCGGGCAATATGCGGTACAGTTCACGTCCAAGCTCCGTTGAAATAAGCCGTTTTCCGTCTTCGGCAACATAGCCTTTTGTTATAAGGCTGTCGATAATCGTACTTCGCGTTGCGGAAGTTCCGATTGAGCCGTTTTCGCCTTTTTTATCCTTATCCTTTTCCAAAAGCATTTTCTTGACTTCGGGATCAGTTACATACTTTGCAATCCTTGTCATATCCTCGTTCAAGGTCGCCTTTGTGTATCGTGACGGCGGTTTTGTTTCTTTTTCCTCAAACCGTGCGTCAATCGCAGTTCCCGAATACATACCGTCCGCAATAGTGCTAAGTTCCGTAACTTCTTCGACTTTTATATCCTTGAATATCGCCGTATATCCTTTTTTCAAAACGACTGTCGAATATGCCACAAGCGTATATTCTCCGTCAAGTTCAATCGTCATTTTTGTTTTTTCTTTAACAGCCTTAGGCAAAAATTGTGCCATATAATATTTACACACCGCAAGATATACATTTTTCTCGCGTTCTGTAAGCTTGTTCAAATCAACCTTGTTATTTGTCGGAATAATCGCAAAATGTGCGGTGATATTTTTATCATTAAAACACTTTGAATGAATTGTCGGGTCAAGTTCGCTTGGCTTGAATTTAATATTCTGCACAACTTGTGCCAACGTTTTAGGCGCCTCTTTAAAATGTTCCTCCGACAGATACTGACAATCCGAACGGTTATACGTTATCGCCTTATATGTTTCACGAAGTGACTGCGTAATATCCATAACATCGGCAGGGTTATACCCAAAGTGGCTGCTGCAATAACTTTGCAATTTTACAAGGTTAAACGGCAACGGCGGGTCTTCATTTACGACTTTCTTTTCGATTTTAATATTGTCAAACCGTTTGTTTATAAGGTCATTTTTTATCTTTTCCGCCTCGTCAAGCTCAGTTATTTGCTTATTTTCAGTACCCTTTTGTTTTTTCTTTGTATATTTTGCGGTAACGGTTTTATTTCCGTCAGCCGTTTCAACATTTACATCGGCAAAAATATCATAATACACAGTCTTTATATGTCCCTCAATCTGCATATCACGTTTTACGACAAGTCCCAAAGTCGGTGTCTGAACACGACCGACCGCAAGCAAAACGCCTGAATTTGAGCATGTAAAAAATCGACTCATATTGACGCCGATCATAAGGTCTGCGACACTTCTCGCATATGCCGACCAACCCTCATTCAAGCTGTCGTTGTTATCCGTCATATGTGACAGCGCCTTTACAAGGCCGCCGCGTGTCGTATCACCGGTATTAAGTCTTTTAACAGGCTTTTTATAATCAAACCACCTAAGAATTTCATCAATTAAAAGCTGTCCTTCTTCGTCGGGATCGCCTGCATGTATAACAGATTCCGATTCTTCAAGCAACTCGCCTATAAGTCCGACACGCTGTGCTTTGGTTTCGTAATTTCTGTTTGAATTACTGTCCTCCCCCATTTTGAGTTCCCAACTGTCGAAATATATCGGTAAATCGTCAAGCGACCACTTTTTATATTTCATATCATAGTCTTCCGGTTCTTTCAGGCTCAGCATATGACCGAATACCCATGTGACCGCATAGTCGCCTTTTCGTATAAATCTGTTATTTCTCTCTGTAACCTGTCCCGGCAGTGCGTCCGCAATATCTCTGCCCAATGACGGTTTCTCGGCTATTACTAAAATCATATTCCCTCTCAGATAAAAAAGCCGTCCTAAGACGGCTTTTGCTTGTGTTATTTATTATAGAAGATTCTTGCGAAGTTCTTCTCCGCTTAGCTTGCTAAGGTAAGCCGGTGCAACGTCAAATACAGTCTTACAACCGCTTTGTCCCTCTTTGCTCATACGATATGCGGCTCTTGCATATGCAATAAGCACTGATGAAGTAAATTCAGGGTTTGAATCAAGCTTTAGGCTGTATTCAATAATGTGACTATTTTCACCGTTCCAACCTGTCTTACCACATCTGATAACAAATCCACCGTGAGGAATACCGCTGTGGTTAGCCTTTAATTCTTCTTCTGAAATGAAGTTTACAGTTGTATCATAATCTGAGAAATAGTTAGGCATTGTCTTGATTTCATTTTCTATACGAGCCTTATCTGCGCCTTCTTCCGCTACAACATAACATTCACGCGTATGCTTTTGACGAGTTGTAAGTTCAGGGTTTTCACCGTTTCTTACTGCCTTAAGTGCAGAGTCAACAGGAACTGTATATTGCTTTGCGTCCTTAACTCCGTCAATTCTTCTGATAGCGTCTGAGTGACCTTGGCTCACGCCTTTGCCCCAGAAAGTATAGTCCTTACCGTCTGAAAGTATAGCATTTGCATAAAGACGGTTAAGTGAGAACATACCCGGGTCCCAACCTACTGAAATTATACCAACGTTGCCGTTATCCTTTGCAGCTGCGTCAACTGCCGCAAAATGTTCAGGAATTTTTGCGTGTGTATCAAAACTGTCTATAACATTGAAATACTTAACATATTCCGGTGTTTGTTTCGGAAGGTCTGTTGCACTTCCGCCGCAAAGAATCATAACATCGATTTCGTCCTTCATCTTAGGAGCGTCATCAACCGAATAAACCTTAACGCCCTCTGTCATAATCTTAACAGTTGACGGATCACGTCTTGTGAATACACCAGCAAGCTCAACATCATCGTTTTGCTTGATTGCACATTCAATACCGCGGCCAAGATTGCCGTATCCCAATATACCTATTTTAATTGCCATTTGTATCACTCCATTGTTTTAAAAATTAACTCCGCCTTACATTTTATCAGATTTTATTTCAAAAAACAATATTTTTTTATAATTTTTTTAAAATTATTAACATCTTATTCTGACCTATGAATTTACAAACACAAAAAAGAATGATATAATATAATCGTTAAAAATAAAATAGGAGAGAATTTACATAATGAAAAAAAGTAAAGCGTGGATATTATGGACATTATTTAAGTCTATGTTTGTTTTAAGCTCATGTACATTCGGCGGCGGATTTGTAATTGTTTCATTAATGAAGAAAAAATTTGTTGAGGAGCTGCAATGGCTTGATGAGGACGAAATGCTTGACGTGACCGCAATAACTCAGTCTGCACCCGGTCCGCTGCCCGTCAACGCATCTGTTATAATCGGTTACAGAATGGCGGGAATTTTAGGCTCGCTTTCAGCTGTTTTCGGCACAATATTGCCTCCTATGATTGTACTTTCAATCATATCTCTGTTCTATAACCAATTCCGAACAAACAAATACATAGCAGTTGCACTTCAAGTTATGCGTGCAGGCGTTGCGGCAGTTATATTTGACGTTGTTATAAATCTTGCGAAAAACGTATTCAAAACCCGCAGAATTTTATATATCGCAATGATGATTATTGCGTTTGTATGTACTTATTTTTTAGGGGTAAGCGCTATGATAGTCATACTCGTATGTCTTGGAATAGGCCTACTCGATTTACTTGTGTCGGTTTTAAAAGAGAAACATAAAAAGGAGATTGGATAATGCTTTTACTGAAATTATTTTTTTCATTTATACAAGTCGGTCTGTTCAGCGTCGGCGGCGGTTATGCCGCAATTCCGCTTATTCAGGAACAAATAGTAAACATACACCACCTTATGACTATGGAGGAATTTTCCGACCTTATCACTGTTGCGGAAATGACCCCGGGTCCTATATCCATAAATTCATCAACATTTGTCGGTATGCGTATCGCCGGTATAGGCGGTGTGTTGCTTTGCTCGCTCGGCTGTATCATTCCGTCATTTGTCATATGCTTTATACTCGCGTATTTCTACTATAAATACCGCACTGTCGGCGGAGTTCAGACGGTTTTATCCGCCCTTCGTCCTGCTGTTGTCGCACTTATAACCTCCGCAGGCACATCTATACTAATGCTCGCACTTTTCCAAACCGATATTTTTTCTGCATCGTTAAAAGATATTCGTTTTGTCGAACTCGGTATATTCCTTGTGGCGCTGTTTTTACTCAGAAAATTTAAAACGAACGCAATTACAATTATTCTTGGCAGTGGTGTTGTCGGAACGTTGATTTATATGCTTTTGGGAATGGTATAATATTTCTTTAAAATTTACACTAAAATAGTGGACTTTTATTGATTTTTGTATTATAATAGTGATTGTCGAAAAAACATATTAAAACGGAGGATTATTATGATAAGACAAGTTATAAAAATAGAAGAAGATAAATGTACAGGTTGCGGTATTTGTGCCGATGCCTGTCAAGAAGGTGCAATCGGAATTGTTGACGGCAAGGCAAAGCTTTTGCGTGACGATTACTGCGACGGTTTAGGAAACTGCTTACCTACCTGTCCGACTAATGCGATTTCTTTTGAAACCCGTGAAGCCGCCGCATTTGATGAAGATGCGGTAAAGCAAAATATGCAGAAAGCAAAAGAACAAGAAAAGCCTGCGTTTGTCTGTCCGGGCAGTATGGCAAAGGCTATAAAGCACAATACCGAAACAAGCACGCCTGTTTCAACGAGCCAACTTTCACAATGGCCGGTACAAATCAAACTTGTACCTGTCAACGCACCGTATTTTGACAATGCCAATCTTCTTATTGCGGCAGATTGCAGTGCATACGCTTACGGCAATTTTCACAACAAGTTTATAAAAAACAGAATTACACTAATCGGTTGTCCGAAACTTGACGATATTGACTACACCGAAAAATTGCAAGCGATTATCGAAAGCAACAACATTAAGAGTGTTACGATAGTTCGTATGGAAGTTCCGTGTTGCGGCGGTATTGAGTATGCCGCAAAAACAGCGTTGCAAAACAGTGGTAAATTCATTCCGTGGCAAGTTTATACAATCGGTACAAACGGTGAAATTTTAGATTAATTTATTAACATAAAAAAGAGAATGCTGTCGCATTCTCTTTTTTATGGTTTAACATCCAATCCTGTACTTTCAATTACAATAACCGATTTAATTCTCTTCCCGTTTCCATAAACTGTTTTCGCTGTAACTTTACAACGATTATACATATCTTCTTTATACAAGAGGTCAAGCACAACACTAATCGGTTTATCACTTTTCTTTAAATGCTTACATAATATTTTGTATTCGTCCATCGAATCGTGATGAACAATCTTATTGTCCAAAATATATTCAAGTGCATTTTGTATGTAAGTGCCAAACATATAGGAATGTCCTTCGGCAAGTTTTGTCTTTACATCAATGGTATTGTTTATAAAATAATACTCAAGTGCAATGGCGTCAATAAGGTCAAGTGCCGTTTCAAAACTGCGTCTTAGCATATTGAGTTTATTCAAAACACCCATTTGTTCACTGCTATTCGAAACAGACGCATAATAAATTGAACAATCCTCACGACTTGCAAGGTAGAAAATTTTAATCGACAGCCATATAACATCTTCACCGAATACATTTCTGACTTGTACGGAAACGCCTTTATTCCCCGCCATTTTAGATTCGCGAAATGCCTTTATTGCCTTTTTTCTGTCATCGGGGTGAAGATTTTCCAATCCGTCATATCCGCCTGCAGTAACATTTTTCGGATAATTCTTAGTTATTGAATAATAAAATTCGTTTGCTTTTAAAACATTAAGTTTATTTCCGTCATTACTAAGCGAATATAATGCAACGCCGCCCAAAATATTGTTAAGTAGCCCCTCAGTCATAAAATCGGAATGAAGCAATTCTTCAATTTCAATCGTATTGTCAAATACGTTGTCCAAATTTTCACTTGCAACATTATTTGGGTCACTGATTAATTTTCCGAAAGATTCTTCATCTATCGCTCTTGAAAAATAAAATCCTTGTGCATAATTACAGCCTCTGTCAAGCAAGAAATTCTTCTGTTCATCCGTTTCAACGCCCTCGGCGATTACCGCCAAACCAATCCACTTTGCCATTTTTATAACCGATTCAAGAATTTCTTTACCCTTTGTATTTCCGTCACGACCTGCCTCAAGGAATCTTGTATCTATTTTAAGTACATCAACGCTTATATCTTTCAACATATTAAGCGATGAATAACCACTGCCGAAATCGTCCATCAATACAATAAAACCCAATTCACGAAGTTCGTCAACAGCTTTCAAAATCTGTTCTTCATCACTTGTAAACGCACTTTCGGTAATTTCTATCTCCAAATATCTTCTCTCAATATTGTATTTCTCCGTAAGATTTACAAAAATCTTTGACAAATCAAGAGAATAAATATCCATTCTCGAAACATTCACCGATATAGGAACCGCGGTATATCCCTTATCGATATAATCACGTAAAATTCGACAACTTTCTTCCCATATATATTCGTCAAGTTTTGTAATAAGCATATTCTGCTCAAACATCGGAATAAAATCTTTCGGAAAGATAAGACCTTTTTCGGGATGCTGCCATCTTACAAGGCTTTCCGCACCCATTACCTTTGTTGTTCGTATATCGTATTTAGGCTGAAGATACACTTTAAATTCGTGATTTTCAAATGCCCTTTCACTTTCGTTTAAAAGTTCGTGTTGCGAGAAAACATAGTTTTTCACACTTTCATTATATTCCGCAACATTAACAAGATAATTGTTTTTTATTGACTCACACGCAAAACTTGCTCTGTCGCACATAAGTCTTACAGGGATATTTTTTGTTTTAACGTGGTAAATTCCCACAGTCATTCTTATTTCAAAATCAATCGGATAATCCTTTACCCAACTTTGAATTTCCGCACCCAATGCATCCGGCTGAATATTTTCTTCAAAGTCCATAAAAGAAAATACATCACCCGAAAGCCTTGCGGCTACAAGACCGTATTTTGCGGCTCTTTCTTGCAATTTCTTGCCTATATAGCTAAGAAGTCTGTCACCTTCGACAAAACCGAATCTGTCATTGACAAATTTGAATTTCTCAACATCAAAACAAACAATAACATATTCTCTGTCCGGTTCATTTTCAAATCTGCACCTGACACGGTCATAATATGTATTCCTGTTGTAAAGTCCGGTAAGTTCATCAACACTCTTTACTTTTCGTAAACTTTCTTCCAGTTGATGAACTTTTTCTTGAAGTTCTTCCACTGTCCCCTCTGACATCTTCTTCGCCTCCCCCACTGTGTAGCTTACAACTATATTATATCACTTTTTATTGTTTTTGCAATACTTAATTATAGCATTTTAAATTTTTTTTGAATATTTTTCTAATTTTTAAAATTTTACTTGTTTTTATGCAATATGTATGATATAATAGGAATGTTAGGGGTGAATTTATGAAATATACACTATCCAAAGGACTCAATAACAGTCCGGATGCAAGAGCGATAAGACAGTCCGTTTTCGTGGAAGAGCAGGGTTTTGAATACGAATTTGACGACATTGACGAAATCGCTTTGCACCTTGTTTTGTACGATGAAAACGATAATCCTTGTGCAACTGGACGACTTTTTTTCGACGGTTGCATGAAAATCGGCCGTATCGCCGTTATGAAAGAATACAGAGGTCAGTCGCTTGGCAGTGAAGTTATTGCCATACTTGAAGAAAAAGCACTTGAATCGGGTGCACATCATATTGAGCTTTCCGCTCAAATACAGGCAAAAGATTTTTATAAAAAACTCGGCTACACCGAAATCGGCGAAATATATAAAGAAGAATTTTGTCCGCATATAAAAATGTTTAAGGATTTAAAATAACTTAGATAAATCGGAATTTGCGGTGATAATTATGCTATTCAAAGAGATAAATAAGCGAGACTTTGATAAACTCGCACTAAAAATGTTTTCGATTTTATCCTCTAATATGGAGATTATAAACTCTAAAGAAACAATATCAGATGATGATTTTTCGATTTGGTTAAAGTATCAAAATGATCATTTTTATGAAAAAGTTTTCATTATATTTGAGGACGGGGACACTTTGGCAGGATATTTTCAATATTCATTTATTGGTGATAATCTTATAATTGAAGAAATGGAGATTATGCCGAGCTATCAAGTACGTTTCGGCGTACTTAGTGGATTATTTCGGTTTATGCGATATAGAATACCGGACAATATTACAAGTGTATCCGCATATATTAGCAAGAACAATCCGCGTTCTTGCAGAATTGCTGAAAAGCTTGGCTTGTCCGCTGATAGGGAAAATGCCTCTGCAACAAGTTTTTTGTATTCGGGAGATATTCAGCACATTTTGAAACGTTATTTGAAATGAAAAACAGAAAAATTCCAATTTATCGAATAATACACTTACTAAAAAAGGAGCAGATTTTAAATCTGCTCCTCTTAATTTACACGCATTATCTTACCGCAAGCGATTTTCTCACCGGAATTACCGCTCGCACGATTTCTTTTATACATATTCATATCTCCCCTATCAAGATATGAATTAAATTCAGATTTTATGGCTTTTACGGTCTTTTCCTTATACTGCCCTCATATTTTTTTATACTTCCGCCAAGCGAAACCACATTTCCGAAACGATTTTTCAAATTATCAACCGTTTTTTCAAACTGCTCGACTTTTTTCGTATTTTCCGTATTGTCCTCAATCAAACTCATCTGTTCGTATACGTCATTCTCACCGACAAGGTTTGTTCCCGTTACAGACATCATTCGTATCGGCAATTTTAAATTCCAAGTTTTTTTTACAAGCTCCATCGCCGCATTGCGTATATCTCTTGAAACATATGTAGGCTTTTCGAGTTTTTTCTGACGGCTTATACTCTTAAATTGCGGATCTTTTATCAATATTTGCACTGTCGTGCATTTCATATTTTTTCGGCGTAAACGTGCCGCAACACTGTCCGAAAGTGCATATATACCGCTCCGTACATCTTCTTCACCGACAAGGTCCTGTCTGAACGTCATACCGTTGCCGACCGATTTAACTTTCTCTTTTTCGTATATTGATTTAACCGGCTCACTGTCAAGTCCGTTTGCGTATCTGTACAGCATATTCCCCGCTTTACCGAAATGCCTGACAAGGATATGTTCGTCATACTTTGCAAGCTGACCGATAGTTTTAACACCCAATCTTTCAAGTTCATCACCCGTCTTTTTGCCGACAAAAAGCAAATCTCTTACCGACAGTGGATATATAAACTGTTTCCAATTTGATTTTGAAAACACAGTTGTCGCGTCCGGTTTTTTATAGTCACTGCCAAGTTTTGCGAACACCTTGCAAAATGACACTCCGACTGAAATTGTAAGCCCTGTTTCCTCTCTTACAATTCTTCTAAGCTCGTTCGCAATCTTCACACCGTCACCGAACAGTCTTTTACTTCCCGTAACATCAAGCCAAGCCTCGTCAGGTCCGAACGACTCGACATAATCGGTGTACCGTTTATAAATATCCATAACCTGCTTTGAATACTTGTAATACAAATCATGGTGCGGTCTGACTATGACTAAATCGGGACACTTTTTCTTTGCCTGCCAAATTGTTTCGGCAGTTTGTATGTTGTACTTTTTCGCAAGCTCATTCTTTGCCAAAATAATACCGTGCCTGCTTTCCTCGTCACCGCCGACCGCCATAGGCACTTTTTTAAGTTCCGGATTTAATACACATTCCACCGACGCATAAAATGCATTACAGTCGCAATGAAGTATTGTTCTGTCCATCAGTTTTGCTTCCTTACAATCGTATAGTCGTCGCCCATTCTGAAATAATGGCAGTTATCGTTATTGCCCATCGTAAATCTGTACATTTCGTCCTCGTCCAAATTTATCGCACAGCAATAACATTCATATTCATCGTCATAATAGTAATTCATACAAAATTCACAGTTGGTTTTCATTTTTTAACACCTCTGAATATGATTATATCATAACGGCCTGCACTTTACAACAAATTTGTCTATGTCAAAATAATAACAATTATTGACTAAATGCACTGTTGTATTGTATAATAAAATTATTCATTATGATGGAGGATTTTACTATGGAATTTAAAGAAAATACTGATTTTGACCTTATCGGTTTAGGCGAAGTTATGCTAAGACTTTCACCTCCAAACAAAGAAAAGATTTCTCAAAGCGAAACATTTGAAAAAAATGCGGGCGGAAGTGAACTTAACGTTGTATCGGGTGCGGCAATGCTCGGTATTCGTTCGGCGATAGTTACAAAATTGCCCGAAAACAAGATGGGACATTTTATAAGAAATAAAATTCGTTACGGAAACGTGTCCGATGACTATATCATATACGACCACTCACCTCAAAAAAGATTGGGCGTTTATTACTATGAAAGCGGTGCTTATCCGCGAAAATCATCGGTAATTTATGACAGAGCAAATTCAAGTTTTTGTTCACTTTCTCTTGACGAACTTCCGGAGGATATATACGCAAAAACTAAGATTTTTCACATTTCAAGCATTACGCTTGCACTTGACCCATCACTAAAGGAAACGGCTATTAAAATGATACATAAATTCCACGAGGCAGGTGCATATATTTCATTTGACGTAAACTACCGTGCAAGTTTGTGGTCTGAAGAAGAGGCTAAAAAGACTGTTGAGGCGATATTCCCATATGTAGATTTTCTTTTCGTTTCGGAAGAAACATCAAGAAGGATGTTGCAGAGAACAGGTACTTTGGAAGAAATAATGAAAGGCTATGCCGACACTTACGGTTGCACACTTATTGCAACAACAAGACGTGAGGCTGTAAGCCCTACACACCATAATTTCAACTCAAAAATATATATGAACGGTAATTTCTATGAAGAAGAACCTTACAATAATATCGAAGTTATCGACCGCATAGGCTCGGGTGACGCATATCTTGCAGGTGTGCTTTACGGACTTATCAAGTTCGGTACTCCTGAAAGAGCAATCGAAATCGGCAACGCGCTTTCAGCTGTTAAAAACACTGTTGCAGGCGATATGTCAGCAAGCAGTATTGAAGAAATCGAAAGCGTTATTAAATCACACAAAGCAACAGGTCATCAAGATGAAATGGTAAGATAAAATAAAGGATAGCGACATATTGCCGCTATCCTTTTTTGTGTTCCTATTTAATTTCAATTCTTATTTTAAATTCAAATTCACTTTCATCAAAGCGATATTCTTCTTGTGTAAGCGGTCCACAGCTGTTTTGACCTATACCGTTTTGTTTATAATCAATACACAAAACAGTATCGTCGCATTTTTCAAGTTCAAAATTATGTTTCTTTTCGGTCAATTCCTCTTGCGTGTAATGCAACGCACTGAATGAAAACGGAGTATCCGAGCTTACTCTGATATTTTCCGTTTCAACATATCTTGTACCGAAATGACTTCCGTTTTCCTGTGGTTTTATATATGGTTCATACATATCCGAAACGGTTGTATTAAATTCATCAAGATATGTGCAAAGGTGCTTATCACTGTAACTTTCATACGGACCGTAGCCGTAATACTTGACGTTCTCGCCTTTAGTGAAAAATCTCAAACCAAATCGCGGAATTACAGGCAGATTTTCGCCCACTTTAACGCTCGACTGCATATCAATAATACCGTTTGCATAAATCGTCCATACGGTTTCAATATCCATATGCTTGCGCTGCACAACGGGAATAAGCGCATTATGACACTTTATCGTAACTGTATCAGTCACATCATAAGTACAGTCGTAGACGTAGCTTTGTTCTCTATGATAATCGGCATTTATCCAATCATGCATAATATTTCTGTCGTTGTCAGTCGGTGCTCTCCACATATTCCATTCAACAGGTCTTGTAACCGCATCGGAAAGTTTTTTGAAATTACCTGTTGATTTATCAAAGATATATTCAAAATTATTGCCTTTTATCGTAATGTTTCTGCCTTGCTCCGATACTTCAAAACTTCCGTCCGTATTGACAGTTTCAAGTTTCGGCACAGTGTCATTTACAATAAGTTGTTCAAAGCCTACTTCATATCCTTTTTTCGCCCAAAGCGTGTCGCTCTTTTGATATGCCTTAACCATTACGACATCACCATTCGGACGCGGAAAGCTCTTTTTTCCTCTCGGCGGAACATCAAATTCCATTCTTTCACCGTTGACTTCAAAATAAAGTTTATCGTCAAGCTCCGCAAAATCGTAACGATTTTCCACCACCATAATATTGCTGTATGATTTTATAGCAAACGGTTTAATAGCCTGCTTGTATTCCAAAAGTCCCGTATGAGGTCGTCTGTCGGGGTAAACAAGTCCGTCAACGCAGAAATTACCGTCATTCGGATATTCGCCGAAATCACCGCCGTAAAAATATTTACTGTCCCCCATATCAATAGCATGGTCGCACCATTCCCAAGCGAATGCACCGAAAAATCCGTCATATCTGTATAGGCGGTCTATATATTCCTTTATACCGCCGGGGCCGTTACCCATTGCGTGTATAAATTCGCACTGCATATACGGTTTTACAACCGCCATTTGTTCCTTTTCTTTCTTGCCGAGTTTACTCTCCGAAAGATTTATCCATTCGCCCGCACCGCCGTATTCACTGCCTTTTCCAAGACTGACTCTGTGCCAAACCACTTCACCCGGATTTTCAAAATACTTGTCTATCCACTTATAATCCGCATACATGGTACTTTCAACATCAAGCATTGAGGTATCGTTTATATGTCCCTCCATCTGCCACATACTGCTTTCGTAATGCGTCAATCTTGTGGAGTCATATTCCTTAACCCATCTGCCAGCTTTCTCAAAATTCACGCCGTAACCGCCCTCATTGCCGAGCGACCAAATGCACACGCTTGTTCTATTTTTATCGCGTATAACATTTCTCTGAAC
>NZ_JBKVWU010000013.1:0-35346 GCF_046972485.1 Hominilimicola sp. | reverse complement strand
ATAATACATATAACCAGTTAGGAAATAGAGATGAGAGTGATATTTATCTCTATAACGGAACTGTTGTGGGTTTGGATTATGTTGAAAAAGTATCAACTTTTGCAAATCATAATTTAGCATTAATTGATGGTACTGTATATGCATGGGGACAAAACGATAGATACCAATTGGGGCATACAAATGGTGATGTAAATGCAATACCTACACAGGTAGAGTTTTTTAATGCTGATGGCAGTGTTCCTAATATTGTTGATATATCTGCAGGTGGATGGTTCAGCCTGGCTCTTGATAGCGATGGAAATGTATGGGCTTGGGGAGATAATAAATATGGTCAGTTTGCAAATGGAGAAACAGGCTATTGTTCAGCAATTCCAAGGATTATAATGAGTGGAGTTTCAAAAATTAGTGCTGGAAAATATCATGCGTTGGCTATCAAAGATGGAGTTGTATATGGTTGGGGTAGAAGTGCTGGTGAATATACATTAGGTAAAAATGCAGTATATTCACAGTCTACACCGATTGAAATAGCAGGATTAACAGATACTGTGACTGATATAGAAGCTGGAGACAGATGTAGTTTCTTTATTACTGCTGACGGCGTTTATGTGTTAGGTGCAAATGAGAACGGACAGCTTGGCAATGGTACAACTACCAATATAAGCATTCCTACATTATTAGATATTTCAGCAGTAGAAAAAATAGAATCTAATGGTACTACGTTGTTCTTAACAAGTAATGGTGATGTATATGCTTGCGGTCAAAACACATATGGTCAACTCGGACAGGGACATACTAATACACGTTATACTGAACCAACAAAAATACCTGGAAATGATTATGATAAGATCGCGAGTGGAGGATATCATAATTTATTATTTAAATGTAATGAAGAATACCCTGAGGATCAATGGTATTACAGAAATGCTACGGTATATGCAATAGGACGTAATGACAGTGGGCAGTGTATTCAAACAGCAGGTGCAAATATAATATATCCAACATCTGTAATTGAGATAGAAAATACAGAGGATACTGGGCCTTTTGCATGGGATTCTAATCATATTCGACCCATGGATGCTACATATGTATCGCAGAATGGTTGGAATTACGCTGAAAATTATTACGGTGAAAATACTATAAATGTACGATATACTAATAAGGAGTCCGGTGCTGATGGGTGGGGAGAATATTCATATTTGAAATTTGATATTAGAAATATTCCAAAAGAACGTATTACATCAGCAAAGTTGCATTTATATGTGGAAAATGAAGGTGATATGAGAGAATCCGTAAGAACAATAGGTGTATATGATACATATGAAAACAACTGGGACGGACAGTTGATGACATGGAAAGAAGGTCGTGTTGGTTCAAGAACACTGATAGATACATTTACAGTTACAGCTACGGGTTATATGATAGAAGATGTAGGATGGCATGAAATTGATATTACTGATTATTTGAAAAATAATTGTATTGATGATGAATTATCTTTGATGTTGAAGATGATATCTACTCAGGCATATCAGACCGTTATTACTTCTGGTGTGTATAATGATGCATTTACATTACAAGATATGATGACCAATAAAAACATTCCTGTTTTGGAAATAGAATATGACTCGGAAGATAGTTCGGTGTCAAATCGGAAAGAATTTAATGCATCGGCCGATACATACATATCACAACATAGCACGGAATATAGTACAAATTTCTCGAATAGTGAATATTTGTGCGTAAATTATACACCTAATGAAATAGGCAATGGAAGTTGGGGGCAGGATTCGTATTTAACATTCAATCTTGATGGAATAAATGAATTAGAAAGAGCAAATATAGGGTCTGCAAAATTATGGTTATATGTGGATCCCAAAAGTGATGTTCGAAAGTCACTACGCAAAATCACAGTTTCGGGCAATAACGGTTTGAAATATAGTGCAGACACTATATCGTGGAGCAGAGGCAGATTTTTTGGAAAGTATGAATTGGGAGGATTTACGGTAGAAGGTAATGGATATGAAGTTTTAACTTCGGGTTGGAAACAGATTGATGTTACAGATTTTGTAAAATCAACTGATAGTCAAGAAGTAGAATTTATATTAAAAATGGTATCAGAAACACAACATCCGATAAAAATCCATTCATCTGAATATTCTGATGAAAGTACAAGACCAAGGCTGATTATTGATATGCAGCCTATTGATATTTCACAAAATTATTTTACAAATGTCCCCTTGAATGAAAGACTAATGTATAAGTTTATTCCAACTGCAACGAATGAATATATATTTACGTCAGTTGGAGGAAACGGTTTAACAGCTGTGTTGTTTGATGAGAATATGGAACAGTTAAGTGTGTCAGAGAATGCAGGAGGAGAGTTTAGGGTTAGATATAGTTTTGAAACTGGGAAAAAGTATTATTTAAAAGTTTCATCTAAAGAAAATTTAGAAGGGAATTATAAATTGTATTTAGAAAAGCCTTTTGAATTATTACGTATAGAATAGAAAAAGTGTTATTCATCATGAAAATAAAATTTAAGATTAAAGAAAGGAATATCATATGAAAAGGAATGTTTTATTTATAATACTTATGCTTTCCGTATTGTTCCAAAATTCAGCGTTTATTTTTGCAGAAGAAATAACAGATGAAACAACTGAATTTGGTACAGGGTTAGCTGATATGAGCGATGAACAATGGGCTGAGTTTAATGCAAAATTACCATTGATTGTTGATGTGAAACCGAATGAAATTGCACTGTCAAGAGTTGAAAATACCGAAAACCAGTTATTTTCAAATTCTGATGAAGAAATAATAGCCGAAAAAATAGGTAGTGAGGTTAGCTACGTTTATCCGGGAGATATGAGTTCTGGTAGTATAGCATCAAGTGAATTTCCATTATCGGATGCGGTAGATGTAAGCCAATCGCTCACATTTCCGCCTATTGGTAATCAAGGTTCAATAAATTCTTGTGTGGCGTGGTCTTTAGGATATTATCAGCTTACAAACAATAACTGCGTTGCAAGAGGTACAAAAGCAAAAACATCATCAGGAGCCGCTGTTAAAGAAAATATTATGTCTCCGAGATTTATATATTCGTTAGTAAATGGTGGTAAGAATGTCGGTACCTATTATGATGAGGCTTGTGCCGCCATAATGAGCTATGGTTGTCCTAATATTAAAAGCTACTCATATAACATTACTAAATCAAATCTTAAAGAATGGTGTATTAATACAGACGTTTGGAATAGTGCTATTTATAATAAACCCAGAAGAATTTCATATGAATCTAATAATTCAACGGAACCAATTACCGCCACTACTCCTTTTGTAATCAATATCAAAAGACTTTTATCAAATGGATATGTTGTAACAGTTCCTACATTTGTAAAATCTTTTGTTTATACAACAAATACATCAACAGGTGCTTATGGATGCAGATATATGAAAAACACAGAACTAGGTGCACACGCAATGACTATTGTTGGCTATGATGATGAGTTTTGGGTTGATGTAAATAATAACAAAAAAAAGGATAACGGTGAAATAGGAGCTTTTAAGATTGCGAATTCTTGGGGTGCATCAGCATCAAACTATACTAATGGTTATTTATGGATGTCTTATGATGCAATTGGTTCTGAAAGTGCTGTTTCTAATGCTCCTAAATCAAGAGCTGCGGCATTTGATACATATTATTTTATTGAACCTGAAACAGAATATACTCCTCTGTTGGTTGCAAATGTTAAAATGACAACGAAAAAAAGAAATCAAGTTGCTGTTAAAGTGGGCATATCTAACACAGATACAACAACTCCAGACGAGTTGATCAGCGTTGTGAATAATTATAATATTGCTTTCAATAATGCTTCTCAAAGCTGGGTTTCAGAAGATACAACAATTCTTGACAAAAACTTTACAGGTGGTACATCAAACCAAACTGTAACAATTCCATTTGACTTAACACCTGTTATAAAAAAGGCGTATGACTCAGTTGGTTTTACAGAAAAAACAAGTAAAAGATTGTATATAGAGGTTACAGACGCAGTAAATAATAACGATAATATAACGCTTAAAGATGTAACTATTGTTGAACCAATTACAGGAAAAACAATAGCTTCTTCAAATACAAGTGACCTTGTTGCCATTAACAACAGTGTTACAAAAACTGTAGATTTTGAAATTACCCCTTTTGTAGGCTATGATGAAAATCAAGATATTACACTTGTTTTTAATAACAATATTCAGGCAAGTACCGTAGCGAATAATATATATTTATCTAAAGATGATAACATCATATACCCCAAATGTGATGTTATAGATAACAGAGTTATTATATCGCCACCAACTAACGAATACACTACTGATACAGATTATGAATTACATATTGGAACGGGCGTTAAATCAAAAGGTGGTAACAGCATGCAATCCGAAAGAATCATTTTAATTTATATTCTTGATGAATATTATGTATATTAGTAAAAGTTAACATATCTTAATGAAAGGTAGTGAATAAGCTATGAAAAAGATAGCTGTGAGTGTTTTCCTGATTATTTTATTAGCAAGCTTTTGTATTTCATCAAATGCAGAAATAAATACCAATTATTATATAAGTAATGTTTTAGCATTACAAGGGGAGGAGTATGGTACAAATATAAAAGCGGCTGTTTATGGTTTTGAAGAAACAGATAATTTATCTTTAAGAGTCGGCGAATTAAAAAATCCTAATAATACCCTTATTGATAAAATATCAGAATATAAATCACAAGAAGAAGAAGTTATTTTTGTAGAGCTTACGGCGTATGATACAGAGAAAGATCTAAAAATAACGCTGAACAAAACTGTAGATATGAAAATAACACTATCTAAAAATGGTTTGGGTTCAGGTTTTGCAGGATGTATGGGTAAAAATTATAAAGTTTTGAAAGTTACTGACAATGTTAAAGAATTATCAGTAGTTGAAAATTCATTATATGATGTTACTTTCAAAACTGATGAATTAGGCATATATGCTGTTATATACAACCCCTATGCTATATCCCTATCATTTATGCTTGACAACGAAAATCAATATTGTCAAATTGATAATCTATCTAAATTGTCAGTTGTAGATCTTCCGGAATCTCCACAAAAGAATGGATATAATTTTGCAGGCTGGTATCAACGTGAAAACGGAGAAGGCTTATGTTTATATTCTGGCATAACATTGGCAGAAGTTGCCACTCCAGTTGTTTATGCATACTGGGTTGAAGATAGTATAGAAAAATATCCTTCTACTGATTCATCAATGCTTGAATGCTTGACTTTTGATGCAGAAACAGGAACGATAACAAAGTGTGATACGTCTATTTCAGGTGAATTGGTTATACCGCAGGAGATTGACGGTGTTGCTGTAACGGAAATTGGGGCAAATGCGTTTGCAAGTTGCAAAAATCTTATAAGTGTCACAATACCGGGAAATGTAAAAAAAATTGGCGATTATGCTTTTTTCAATAATTGGAAATTACAAACGGTAACAATGTGGTGTGGGGTAACAAATATTGGGGATAGTGCGTTTAGTGCTTGTAGAAAGCTAACGAACATATCAATTCCTGATAGTGTTACATCAATCGGTTGTAATGCATTTTATAATTGTACGTTGCTTACAAATGTAACGATTCCGACCAAACTTACTAGGCTTGGAGATTATGCTTTTAAATATTGTATCAACTTAGCAACTGTCACCATTCCTGATACGCTTGTTAATATACCGACAGATGCTTTTTATGGTGACACTAACCTTACAAATGTAACAATAGGAAAAGGTGTAAAACTAATAGGTACGAATGCATTTTACGGGTGTACGAGATTGACAGAAATAAAATTACCGGAAAATGTAGGAAGTATAAATGATATGGCTTTTTCAAGGTGTGAAAATTTGAAGAAAGTTGTTATTCCCCAAAGTGTAATCAACATCGGTGCAAATGTGTTTAGTGAAACGTCAGAAGAATTTAAAATATATGGTTACGGTGATTCATATGCAAAAATATATGCCGATGAGAAGGGTATTACTTATGTAGATATAACAGAACCAGATTCAACGCCCATGCCGTTACCAACTATAGACCCTATGCCTACACCGACACCAGGTCCACAAGTTATTACAGTCGAACCTCCTATGGCAAATGTAGAAAGCGGTAAGGTTGCATATGGAACTAACGTGACTTTGAATCCTAAAAGTGCCCATCTGGCATATTCGATAAATGGTGGAGAATTTGTTTATAAGTATTTTGCAGACACCATTACCATTACGGAGGATACAACAATAACAGTTAAGTCATGGATAGATGCACTTGAACCTAATACGGAGTATATCATTAAAGAAGCTACATATACATATACGGTTGATGAGGAAACAGTACCGAAGTATCCATATGTTATAAAAGAAATGTCGTTATTATCAGTGTCGGGTGAGGAGTTGAATGATATTCCAAACGATTCAAGCTTTATTGTTGAAGTGACACTGAATGAAGTACAGAATCGAACAGAAAAGGATTATATTTTTGTTGCAGTATATAGCACAGATGGTCAATTACTTAATCTAGACTATGTAAAGGGAGATTTTATAGTAAATGCAGAATGTTCATTTGGATTTAATATTCCAGCAATAAAAGAACCTGTTGGTGCGGTTAAAGCGTATGTATGGAATTCCTTTAATTTAATGGAGCCATTGGCAGAGAGTAAGACTTTATTAATTTAGTAATATATCTATATTGAAAAACGATAACCAATAAACAGAAAAAGCAGTATTTTTGTTAAAGATACTGCTGGTGAGAAATTAATAAAAATATGTCAGTTTATAAGTGGCACATAAAAAAGAAAAGAGACATATTTGTTAAGGGGAATCAAACGGGATGTATAAGTTTCGAGTCAAAAAGGTTATTGTTGTAGTGGAATTGAATAAAATTATTCAGGATGCAACTGAAGGAGAAAAATATGCCCAAAAATGTTGTACAGCTGAACTTAAAAAGGATTAATCATGATAATTCATGTGATGAAACTTTTGAATGCTTTGAGTGCAGTGGCACAAACAGAATATGTAGAGTTATAGATGGATGCTATAAATTTCCAAAACGCATAAGTGCTATTTTAGTTGCAGATGAATTAGGATTTTAATTAAGATGCTGATTGTAAAAATAAAGATTATAGTATATTATAGAGCTGGAGGCTGATTATTAAAGACAAGATATACGTTAAAAATTAATTATCAACAAGCCGAATTTGTCAGATAAAAATAGACAAATTCGGCTTATTTGTTTTTATATTAACCAATAAAATAATTATAAATTTATACAATATTAACAAAAGTCGAATGATTAAAAAATAAATTTCCTTTTTTCGACTGATTTTACGATTTATTATTAATAGAAGGGTAAAGAAAAACACTTTTCAAAATTGGATATGAAGGGAGGGAAATGTGTGCCAACCTCTTCGTATGATAATAATGAAAAGCTTGAATGGAAAAAATTTGACCAGTACAGTTTAAGTGTTATTCATTCGATTTCCGTTGATGAAAAACGAAAAAGAAATGCAAAGAAAAGACAATGCGATTTAGTAAGTTATGATATAGATATACTTTCGGAGAATTTTCTTGATATGCACGTTATTTCCGATGATGACGGTCATAGCGGTGAAATAAGTATAGAATGGCTTTATGAAGCTATGCTGAATCTTAGTGACAATTTAAAAGAGGTATTGTTATTAAAATTTTGGTATAAATATTCTCGCAAAGAAATATCAGAAAAACTTCGAGTATCCGAAAAAACAATTACTAATTGGAAGAATAAAGCATTTGAGTACATAAAGAATTACAGAAGGAGAATATTAGAGCGTGATATTCGCGGACCTTAAAAATGATATTGTAAAAAAGGCGATTAAGGGTGAACACGAGGCACAAGAATATCTTTTGAATCGCTATGACAGTTATATAAATAAAGTATCAATGGTTACTGTATTTGATAAATACGGTGTCCCGTACAGATATGTAGACGAAGATTTAAAAGCAGAAGTTCAAATGAGATATTTAATAGAACTTTCTAAATGTGAGGTAATATAAAAATGATAACAATACAAAGTGATTTATTTGAGTTTGCTTATGTACCCGACTGGTACAGGCATCTTCATGATTTAAAATGTATGGCATTGCCGGAGGCATGGCAGTTCAAGAAACCGGCAGTTGAAACAAAGAATGCAGAAACACCGATATTGGAACGGTATATACATACAATTTTTCGTAAACAGGCTATTGAATTCAACTCAGAACAAGAAGATAATAAAGCATTAAAATATTTTTACATTGAGAATGAATGTGCCTGCTTTCATACAGGATTATACACCCCGAGCTATAAAGGCATATACGGTTGCTTTTTCAGAAATAAAAAGCAGGATTCTATGCTTGAATGGTATTTTAAAGGCTTTTGTGATGAAATGTCACCGTGGCTTAAATATATAGAGCCGTTGCCTGAACGGCCGGTGTATCATATGGCACAGCAAGGTTTGAATTTTAATCCCGAATGGTCAATAAGGGTAAATGTTGAGCATATTTTGGGTGATGAAGAAAATCTAAATAGAATTCCCGCAAAAATAAGAAAGGCTAAAAATTTGCCGTTGCTGTTGGAAACTGCGGTGGAACTTGCAAGGCGAAAAGCAGTTATAGAACCGGGACTTATTTCTGCACAGGGATATATGGGGAGAGTGCAATATTTACTTCCGATATATCTTACTAAAATGAATAAGCCGGATTTGGCAATGACACTGACAGTTATGGACGGATACTATTTAGGGAATACTTGTCTGACTCTTGAAATGGCATATCTCAATGCTCGGGCAATAGCCAAACCGTCAGCACCATGGCTTTTGGAACTTATAAAATAATTAAAAAACAGAATGCTTGGTAAACAGTTCTTTTTCTGAACTGTTTACCAAGCTTTTTTTTATTATCAATGAAAAGGAGATTTTTATATGAAAACTTAATTCAGAGCCGAATGGCTTGCATTTAAAAAAATGCGAGTTTTTTCGGCTTGTTAGAGTGCCGTTTTTCTTGCGGAAAGGCGGCACTTTTATGAAAATTAAATATGAGTTTGCGGACGGAGATGTGGAAGTTGATGTTCCTAATGAATGGGCGAGTATTCTCGTGGAACTGGACAGACTGGAGAGGAATAATGATAAGAAGGAAAGACGCAGGCACTATTCGCTTGATGCGTGTGTATATGAAGGAATTGTTTATGCGTCGGAGGACAAAAATCTTACGGCAATTTTTGAAACAGACAGTAAGTCCAGAAGATTAACAGAAGCGATAAAACATCTTTCGGATAAGCAGAAGTCCCTTATACAGGCTGTATATTTTGATGGAATGTCTGTAAGTGATTATGCGAAACATATGGGGATAAGTCAGTCGGCAGTATCACAGCAGTTAAAAACAATTTATAAAAAGCTGAAAAAGTTTTTATAAAAAACCTTATATTTCAGTCTTTTTGTGTCCGTATAGTGAAGGGTATTAAAAAATCAGCCTTTCGGAAAGGACGTTTAACTATGAAACATACATTAACAATCAGTGTTTCAAAGAAACCGAGAGCAGACAGTATTGTGAATTTCCGTAGTATATCCATAAGAGAGAAATTTCTGCGTCTTTTGTTTGGCATACCGTGTAAGATGACAATACTTGTTCCGGGTGACAGTGTAGAGAAACTTTCGATATGTGAGGTGAACAAGGAGGGGAGAGGATGAGCAGAACAAAACTTTTGCTTGATGTTGTAAGCGATATGCGTTCGCTTGCGGACAGCTTGGAAACTATGGCAAATGCCGTTGCAGGCAATGACGGCATATCAAAGGAAAAACAAGCTGATAAGCCGAGCGTTACACATGAAATGCTGCGTGAACTTGCGGTTAAACTGTCACGAAATGGTAAGCGTGAGAAAATAAAACAGCTTATTGAAAAATACAGAGTAAAGAATATTACCGCTGTTGCAGAGTCAGACCTTGATTCATTTTATGCAGATTTACAGAAGATGGAGGTATCTTGATATGCCGCCGTTAAATCACGCTGTACTTTCTGCGTCATCGGCATATCGTTGGCTGGAATGTCCGCCGTCGGCACTGGCAACAGCAGATATTCTGGACGAAACAACAATATATGCACAGGAAGGTTCGGCAGCTCATGAAATGGCGGAATATAAAATAAGATGGCATTTAGGTGAAAAAGACCTTGCACCTCCGAATATCGGAAACTTCAATGCAGAAGAAATCGACAGGTATACAGACAGCTATGCGTATTATGCGACAGATAAAATTGAAACAATAAGAAAAATCTGTCCCGATGCAATAGTTATGGTAGAACAAAGACTTGACTTTTCAAATTATGTTAAGGACGGCTTTGGTACGGGTGACCTTGTTATAGTTGCAGATGATGTACTGCAGGTTATAGATTTTAAGTACGGCAAAGGCGTGACGGTAATGGCAGAGAATAATCCGCAGATGATGTTGTATGCTTTGGGCGCACTTAATCTTTACGGTTATCTGTATGACATCAAGACAGTGAAAACAGCTATTGTTCAGCCAAGACTTGATAATATTTCCGAATGGGAGATTTCTGTTGATGAACTTTTGGACTGGGCGGAGAATACACTGAAACCGATAGCCGAACTTGCCGCAAAAGGCGAGGGCGAATTTAAAGCGGGAAGTCATTGCCGATTCTGCAAATTAAGAGCTGTATGCAGAAAACGTGCAGAACTTATGCTTGAAACTGCAGAATATGAGTTTAAAGAACCTGCGGAACTTAATGACGATGAAATATTGCACATACTGACGATAGCGGACAACCTGTCAAAATGGGCAGAAGATGTATATTCTTATGCACAGGCGAAAGCTATAAATGAGGGGAAAAGCTGGAGCGGATTTAAAATAGTCGAGGGACGTTCCAAACGACAGTATACAGACGAAAACAAGATTGCAGAGGTTTGCCGAAATAACGGTTATACCATGTCGCAGATATATAAAAGCACACTCATAGGTATAACTGATATGGAAAAGCTTATGGGCAGAAAAATTTTTAAAGAACTGCTCGGTGACTATATCATAAAACCTAAAGGCAGACTGACACTTGTACCGGAAACGGATAAGAGAGAAGAAGTACATACATTGGGTGAGTTTAGAAAGGAATTTTAATATGGCACATTTAGTAACGGGTAAGGTCAGATTGTCATATGAACATATATGGGAGCCTGCATCTATTAATGAAAGTGATGAAAAGTACAGTGTTTCTTTGATTATACCAAAGTCTGATACAAAGACGATAAAGGATATTCAAAACGCAGTCGAACAGGCAAAACAGGACGGTAAAGCAAAGTTCGGAGGGAGAATACCTGCAAATTTGAAACTGCCTCTTCGTGACGGTGATATTGAACGCCCTGATGATGAGGCATATAAAGACTGTTATTTTATAAACTGCAATTCAAAAGATAAACCGCAGATTGTGGATAAGAATGTACAGCCTATTTTAGACCGAAATGAGGTTTACAGCGGATGTTATGCAAGAGTGTCAATTTCTCTTTATCCGTTTAATACAAACGGAAATAAAGGAATTGCGTGTGGGCTTGGCAATATACAGAAGATTGCAGACGGAGAACCGCTTGGCGGACGTACCAGAGCAGAGGACGATTTTGAAGCATATGACGAGGAAGATGATTTCTTAAATTAAAAGGAAGATTATTATGCAGAAAATATCAATCGACATTGAAACATTTTCTGACGTAGACCTTATAAGGTGCGGAGTATATAAGTATGCGGACTCTCCTGATTTTGAGATGTTACTGTTTGCATATGCTGCTGATGACGGTGATGTTCATATAATTGACATTGCAGGCAGTGAAGAACTTCCGGAGGAAATAATACAAGCGATAAAATTAGATACCGTTGTGAAAACGGCATATAACGCACAATTTGAGCGTGTGTGTCTGTCAAGGTATCTTAAACTTCCCGAGGGAGAATATCTTAATCCGCAGTCTTGGTACTGTACAGCGGTGCAGGCTGCGGAACTGGCACTGCCTTTGTCGCTTGCCGATGTCGGAAGTGTACTCGGATTAGAGAGGCAGAAGATGACGGAGGGCAAGGAGTTAATTAAGTATTTCTGTGTACCGTGCAAGCCGACAAAATCAAACGGAAACCGTACTCGAAACAGACCGTGTCACGATATAAATAAATGGGAAACATTCAAAAAATACTGTATGCGTGATGTAGACGTTGAACGTCAGATTGCTGATAAACTTAAGATGTATCCTATAAGTGATGAGGAACATCGGCTATATGTTCTCGACCAAATAATAAATGACAGAGGGGTATTAGTTGATAGTGAATTGGCGGAACAGGCAGTAAAGCTTAATTCAATACAAACGGCTGTGGCGGTTGAACAGGCATATATGATAACAGGACTTGAAAATCCTAATTCAGTAACACAGTTAAAACAGTGGCTCAAGGAAAACGGTGTAGAAATTGAAAGTCTGTCAAAAAAGGCTGTTAAAAGTCTGGCAGATGAAACAGACGGAGATGTCAGCGAAATGCTGAAACTCCGTCTGCTTATGGCAAAAACGTCTGTTAAGAAATATGAGGCTGTAATACGCAGTGTGTGCAGAGATAACCGTGTACACGGAATGATGCGTTTCTGCGGTGCAAACAGAACGGGAAGATGGTCCGGCAACATTCTGCAGCCGCAAAACCTGCCTCAGAACCATCTGCCGGACTTAACACTTGCAAGGGATATTGTAAAGGACGGAGATTTTGAGATGCTTGACATGATGTTCGGAAATGTGCCGAATGTCCTATCGGAGCTTATAAGAACCGTCCTCATTCCGAAACCAAACCATAGATTTATCGTTGCAGATTTCTCGGCTATTGAGGCTCGTGTGCTTGCTTGGATAGCAGGAGAGCAGTGGAGAATAGATACATTTAAAAACGGCGGTGATATTTACTGTGCGTCCGCAAGCAAGATGTTTAAAGTGCCGGTGGAGAAACACGGAGTAAACGGCGAACTACGTCAAAAAGGTAAAATATCCGAACTTGCCTGCGGTTACGGAGGCTCAGTCGGCGCATTAAAGAATATGGGTGCTGTTGAGATGGGAGTGCAGGAGAATGAACTTCAGGGCTTGATTAACGATTGGAGAAATGCCAATCCGCGTATTGTACGTTTTTGGTACGAAGTCGGCAATGCGGCAATGAAAGCCACAAAAGAAAAAACAACCGTTCCGTTAGGAAAACTTGTGTTTGCGTATGAACGGGGGATATTATTCATACGTCTGCCGAGCGGAAGACGGCTGTCATATATAAAACCTCGAATCGGTACAAATAGGTTCGGCGGTGACAGCATTACGTATATGGGGATAAACTCCGCAAAGAAGTGGGACAGACTTGAAACTTTCGGAGGTAAGCTGACAGAGAATATCGTACAAGGAACTGCAAGAGATTTGCTTGCAAATGCACTGATAAATGCGGCAAATGCAGGATATGATACTGTTTTTCACGTTCATGATGAAATTATATGCGAAGTTCCGAACGGTTACGGTTCGGTTGACGAACTGTGTCGGCTGATGTGTATAAAACCCGATTGGGCTGACGGACTTCCGCTTAATGCTGACGGGTTTGAATGTGAGTATTATAAAAAGGAATAACAAAAAAGCAAAAGAAAATAAATTTAAAGGGGTACGATTATGAAAATAAGATGTTTGGATAAAAAAGACTGTTTTGCTAATGTTGACGGATATTGTATTTGCTTAACGAATAATGATTTCGGAGGAAGAAGATGTTCGTTTTATAAAACAAAAACGAAAGCCGCAGCAGAACGCAAAAAAGTTGAGAAACGATTAAAACGAAAGGGAAAAACGGGATTAATAGACATGTATAACGGGAGGGGACAATGAAAATATCTGTCGGGAACAGCCGTACATCAAGAGCGTGGAAGATTAAAGAATTTTCATGGGAGAAATTTGTTCAGAAGTGTTCTCAGACAATACGAACGGCTGAAACGGTGCAGGAATATCGCAAACTTCCCAAAGGTCAGCAGGATAATATCAAAGATGTGGGCGGATTTGTCGGAGGTGAACTTCGTAGCGGTCTAAGAAGAAAAGATACTGTGATTAACCGATGTCTGCTCACTCTTGATGCGGATTACGCAGACGAGGACTTTTGGGAGCAGATTGAACTGTTCTTTAATTTCAAATGCCTGATATATTCCACACACAAGCATACTACACAAACACCGAGATTCAGACTTATTATCCCTCTGTCACGTCCTGTTACGGCAGATGAATATACGGCGGTTGCACGCAGAATAGCGGCAGATATAGGTATAGAACAGTTTGACGATACAACGTATCAGCCGCATAGACTTATGTATTGGCCTTCAACTTCTTCCGACGGTGAGTTTGTATTTCAGCACCGTGACGGTGAAGCAATAGATGCGGACGCAGTGCTTGCACGTTATAAAGACTGGCATGATACTTCTGAATATCCTGTTTCGTCAAGGCAGAAAAAAATTGTATCACACGCATTAAAGAAACAGGCAGACCCTCTGACAAAGCAGGGAATAGTAGGTGCATTTTGCCGTGCATATACGATACAGGACGCAATAAGCACATTCCTTTCAGATGTATACGAACCAAGCAGTCTGAACGGTCGTTATGATTATATCCCCGCCGATTCCTCAGCGGGAGTGATAGTGTATAATGACAAGTTTGCATACTCTCATCACGCAACAGACCCTGCCTGCGGTAAGCTGTGCAACAGCTTTGATTTGGTGCGGATACATAAGTTTTCATATCTTGACAAAGATGAAACCGACAGTGAGAAATCAGCCTCATTTAAAGCAATGACGGACTTTGCAATGCAGGACGGCAGAGTTAAAGAACAGACACTGACGGATAAGGAAAAGGCTGTGTATGAGGAGTTTTCTGTGATTGACGGCAATGACGATACATCTTGGCATAAGTATTTGTCGGTGAATAAGCACGGTGACGTAGAGAACAGCATACAAAACCTCACGATAATACTTCAGAACGATCCGAAACTAAAAGGAATAGTTTTTAACGAACTGTCGGACTGTATAGAAATTAACGGTGATGTACCTTGGCAGCACCCGTCTAAGTATTGGCGGGACGCTGATGACGCACAGCTGCTTACATATCTTACATACAGCTACGGTAAATTCACAAGAGTGAATTATGATGTGGCACTTGCAAAAGTTGTTGATGACCGTTCGTTCCATCCGATACGGCAGTATCTTGACGGTCTGCCGAAGTGGGATAAGCAGAAACGTGTAGATACGCTTTTAACGGATTACCTTGGTGCAGAGGACAATCCATACACTCGTGCGGTTATCCGTAAAACACTATGCGGAGCGGTAGCAAGAGTAATGGTGCCGGGAATAAAGTTTGACACTATGCTTGTACTGTCGGGACCGCAGGGGATTGGGAAAAGCACGATTATATCCAAGCTGTGCGGTGAGTGGTTTAACGATTCGCTTTTATTATCCGATACGAAGGATAAGACGGCGGCGGAGAAGCTACAGGGATTTTGGATTTTAGAGATAGGCGAGCTTGCAGGACTTAAGAAAACTGAGATTGAAACACTGCGCGGCTTTATATCAAGGCAGAACGATGTGTTCCGTGCGTCCTTCGGTCGCAGAGCGACGCCGCATTTAAGACAGTGTATTTTCATAGGCACAACGAATGCGGAACACGGGTATCTGCGTGATACTACGGGAAACCGCCGTTTTTTCCCTGTTAAGGTGTCCGGTAATTCCAAGAAAAAGCCGTGGCAGTTATCACAGAATGATATAGATCAAATTTGGGCGGAGGTGCTTGTGTATTACAAGCGGGGCGAACCGCTTATTCTTGATGAGCAGACGGAGAAACTTGCTAAGAAACTTCAGCGTGAGGCTATGGAAACAGACGAACGTGAGGGTATGGTGCGTGAATACCTTGAAACATTGCTGCCTGTAAATTGGAATGAAATGTCCTTGTATGAACGTCGGAATTTTCTTGACGGAAGTGAATTCGGAGAGGTGAATATTAAAGGGGAAATAAAGCGTCAGAAGGTATGCAATATGGAAATATGGTGTGAATGTTTCGGTAAGGCGAAAGCGGATTTGAAAAGGATTGACGCAAATGCCATATCTGCCATTATGGCAAAAATAGAGGGCTGGCAGAAGATGAGCAAAAAGAGCCGTTTCGGAATTTACGGAGCGGCAGCAGGTTACGAAAGGACAGAGGTATAGACTTCTATACCTGTTTTGTGTTCCGATGTAACCGAAAAGTTCCGTAAAAAAGCTTGGTTCGGAACACTCGAAAACGGCATAAAACCTATATAAATTAAAGGTAATGTTCCGATGTTACTATAAAAGTCATATAGACTATATTTTATATTTAATAAAATATATATTCGTATATATACGCGCGAGAGATTTTGGTAACGGAAGGAACAAAGCACGGAAATATGGAGGGAAAATGCGTGAAAGGGAAATAGAGAAAAGGCTCAAAAATGCAGTAAAGATGAGGGGCGGACTGGCTTTGAAGTTTGTATCTCCGAATTTTAACGGCGTTCCGGACAGGCTGTTATTGTTGCCGGAGGGAAAGGCAGCATTTGCGGAACTGAAAGCAACAGGACGGAAAATGAGGAGTCTGCAAATAAAGCGAAAAAGGCAATTAGAAGCATTAGGGTTTTTGGTGTATTGCATTGACGGCATAGAGCAAATCGGAGGTGTGCTTGATGAAATTGAACAGAGATGATTTGCATGAGTTTCAGAATTACGGTGTTGACTTTATAATCAATAAACCGATTTCGGCGCTGATGCTCGAATGCGGTCTTGGGAAAACAATAACCACGCTTACCGCTGTCAGTGATTTGATGTATGACTATTTTGAGATTTCAAAGGTGCTTATAATAGCGCCTTTAAGAGTCGGCTTGACCGTATGGAAACAGGAATGCGATAAATGGGAACAGCTAAAATACCTCAGATGCTCAATCGCTATCGGCAGTGTGTCTGAAAGGGAAAAAGCACTTCAAGCAGATGCAGACATATATATCATAAACCGCGAGAATGTGGAATGGCTTGTAAAGAATTATCCGTTTGATTTTGATATGGTGGTCGTTGATGAGTTGAGTTCGTTCAAGTCGCATCAGTCAAAACGGTTTCGTGCTTTGCGGAAGGTAAGACCGAAACTTGATAGGATTGTCGGGTTAACGGGAACGCCCGCGCCTAACGGTCTGATGGATTTATGGGCGGAGATAAACCTGCTTGATATGGGAGAGAGGCTTGGAAGATATATAACTCGGTATCGTGATGAGTATTTCAAGCCGGATAAGCGTAACGGAGCAATCGTGTATTCATATAAGCCATTGCCTGATGCAGAGGAGAGGATATACGGGAAAATATCCGACATCTGTGTTTCGATGAAAGCAGCGGATTATCTTGAAATGCCGGAGAGGGTTGATAATATCGTCGAAGTAGGTATGAGCGATAAGGAAACGGCAATGTATAAACGGCTTGAAAAGGAGATGATATTGCCGTTTGCCGATGGTGATATTGACGCGGTAAATGCGGCGAGTCTTAGCAACAAACTCCTTCAGCTTGCCAACGGAGCTGTCTATGACGAGAACGGAAAGGTCAAGAAAATACATAGCCGTAAGCTTGACGCTTTAGAGGACTTAATCGAAGCGGCAAACGGAAAGCCTGTGCTTGTGTATTACAGCTACAAGCACGACAGGGATAGGATTTCAGAGCGGTTCAATGCTCGTGAGATAAAGGACGATAAGGATATATCGGAATGGAATACAGGAAAGATACAGCTTGCCATAGCACATCCGGCAAGCTGCGGTCACGGTCTTAATCTGCAAAGCGGAGGCAGCACGATTGTATGGTTTGGACTGACTTGGAGTCTGGAACTGTACCAACAGGCAAACGCACGGCTTTACAGGCAGGGACAGAAAAACACAGTGGTGGTTCATCACATCATTACCAAAGGCACGGTTGATGAAAAGGTGATGACAGCCTTAAAGAATAAAGATATAGGACAGGCTTCTTTGATGGAAGCTATAAAATGGCACTGCAAAGATGTGCAGACGAACGAAGTTCGGCTTTTGCGTAGCAAAAGTGCTGAGCAAAGGATAGAGGAGGTAAGGGATTGATGACGGCAAAGGAATACTTAAATCAGCTTATCACAATGGATAACGCGATTAACAGGAAACAGCAGCGTCTTGCGACACTTCGAGATGTGGCAATGAACACAACTCCGAACTATGTTGACGAGGCTGTTCAGCGTACACGGGAGAAAAATCCTCTTGAGAATATAACGTCAAAGATAGTTGACCTCGACCGTGAAATTGATGAGAACATTGACGCACTTGTCGATTTCAAAGCGGAGGTATGGGAGCAGCTTGACAAAATACCCGATGAAAGGTATGTGAGGGTTTTATGGCTCAGATATGCTGAACAGAGGACTTGGGGGTTTATAGCAAACTGTATGAATTTCACCTCAAGGTATGTGCGGAAATTACATATACAGGCGCTTGAAGAGTTGGATAAGGTAATCGAAAATAAAAAAGACCACCCTTGTTCCACCTAATAACCACCTGAGTTCCTCTTGATGACCACCTTTAAGTGTGGTATAGTTATAATCGCGAGAGAAGAATATGAAACGAGGGCGTTCCGAATGGAGCGTCCTTTTTTTCGCGGGAAGGAGAGGCTATGCCATACAGACCAAAGAAACCGTGCAGACATCCCGGCTGTGCGAAACTCACTGACGGAAGATACTGCGAGGAACATATATCTCTCCATCCGGAAGTTACACGCTCGGCAGCCAAGCGAGGCTATGACAGCAAGTGGCGGAAGGAAAGCAAAGTTTATCTTAGAGAACATCCTCTGTGTGAGATTTGTAAGAGGAACGGAAAGTACGTTCAAGCTACGGTGGTTGACCATATAAAACCACACAGAGGTGATTCCAAACTATTCTGGGATAAGAGTAACTGGCGGAGTTTGTGCAAACCTTGTCACGATAAAAAGACGGGTAAAGAGGACAGCCGACCGACATACAGGTATTAAGCATCGTAGTTGATGTAGCTAAATGAAGGTGTGAATAATAAAACTAAAAATATAGTTCTAAAATTCCTCTATATATATCTATTTGAAAAGAGTAATATAGAGGAATTTTAGAACGTTGGCAGTTAAAAAATTTACAATATGGGTGTTATTTGTTTTTTAACTTAGAAACATAGCTGGGATCAATATCCAAAAGTTTGGCTATATCTTTATTACGCATCCCGTCTTTAGACATTGTTTTTATGGTAGATTCCAATTCTGCCTTGGTTCGTGGTGCAGAAAACTGTGATTGGGTTATAGCATTGCCATCTGGATAGTTAGTAATCTCAACATTCAGAATTTCATTTCCAATGACTTTTTGAACGCGTACTGATCTGTCATCTGCTTCAAATTTTGTTTTGTTTGCAGGTTGTTGTAACAGCTTTAGTATTTGATCATCAATACTTTTGGGAATCTTTTTTGATGTGGGTATTAACTTCTTCTTTGGCATAGAAAAAACCTCCTTTCTTAAATTGTAAATCTATTATAACACACAAATTCATTTTTGTCAATAAATTCATTGAAAAAAATGAATTAAATTATTAGCGGTGATAATCCCGAAACAACAAATAATTGGGTATTATATGGGTAAACTCCCCCAAGGGGCGGTCATAATCTTAAAAAAATGGGTGAGCGTAGACCGCCGCCCCCTCAAACGCAAATTTTCGCAAAATTAGGAGGGCGGGGGATATGCGGCAGACCGAAAATATATCGCAAATACAGACGGTGTCAGTGTTTGCAGAAAATATAATATCGGTTAAAGGTATGAGTGATAAAAACATATAAAAGCGTTGGAAAATCTGATAGGTATGCGGATTTTTAACGCTTTTTTCGTTTTTACCGAAATAAAAAAAATATATGTTTTTTAGTGTTTTTTATGTTTTTTGAAGGTAGTGAGGTTATGGACAAGAAAATTCAAGACAAAATTTCTCAGTTACGGTTAAAAGGGTTAGGCTATAAGGCGATAGCTGCAAAGCTGGGGTTAAGCAGGGACACAGTTCGTCATTACTGCCGGAAGAATAATCTGGCCGGATACGCTGATGCGGTAAAACTAAATCATGGGGAAATGCTGGATAACGGAATAATATGCCAGAATTGTAGCGCAGTATTAAAACAGCCGGAGCATGGCAAGAAAAAACGGTTCTGTTCCGATAAGTGCCGTTTGGAATGGTGGAGTAAGAACTATGAACTGCATAACTTCGGTTCGGAAAAGGTATACAGCTTTATATGCAGAGGCTGTGGTAAGAAGTTCACAAGTTACAGCAATAAAAGCAGGAAATACTGCTCACACGAATGTTATATAAAACACAGATTTGGAGGTCAATAATTCACTTTGTGAGTTGTAGCATAGAAAGCTGAAAGCTTTCGTAGCGTAGGAGGTAAGGGTAATGATTGAACATATAGAACCGAAAGCAACGGCAGACGGAGTTGCAGTGTATTGTGCTCATGATAAAATTGTCGATACGGACAGCTTGGTAGGCAATCCGAGAAATCCGAACAAGCACCCTAAAGAACAGATAACCGCATTGGCTAAAATCATAAAACGTCAAGGCTGGAGACATCCGATTGTAGTGTCAAACCGTTCCGGATTTGTGGTAAAAGGTCACGGAAGACTTCTTGCTGCAAAAGAAATCGGAGCAAAGCAAGTTCCCGTTGATTTTCAGGATTATGAAAGTGAAGCTTCGGAATATGCTGACCTTATGGCAGATAATAAAATACAGGAGTTTTCAGAACTTGATATGAAAATGTCTGCTGATATTTTACAAGATATAAAGGACAGTGGTGACATTGAACTTGAGATGTCTGCATTTACGGAAGAAGCACTTAATGAACTTCTCGCCAAATCGCAAGAGGGTGAAGTTAAAGAAGATGATGTAGATTTGACACCTCCGGAAAATCCGGTGTCTGAACAAGGTGATATATGGCTTTTGGGAAAACACAGATTAATATGCGGTGACAGTACCAAAGCGGAAACATATGAAAACTTGATGAATGGTAAGAAAGCAAATCTTGTTGTAACAGACCCGCCGTATAATGTTGCATACGAGGGTACGGCAGGTACTATTCAAAATGACAGCATGGAGGACGGAAAGTTTTATGAATTTCTGTTTTCAGCTTTTAAGTGTATGTATGATGTTTGTGCGGATGGTGCAAGTATTTATGTTTTTCATGCCGATAAGGAAAGTATAAATTTCAGAACTGCATTTCGTGATGCCGGATTTTTCTGTCATCAAACGTGTATATGGGTGAAAAATACACCCGTGCTCGGCAGATGTGATTATCAGTATTGTCATGAGCCTATACTTGTCGGATGGAAACCTACCGCCGGACATAAGTGGTACTCTGACAGAAAACAAAGAACGGTATGGAATTTTGACAAGCCGAAGAAATCAGAACTTCATCCGACAACAAAACCAATACCGCTTGTGGCATATCCGATACAAAATTCAAGTGCAGTCAATTCAGTTATTCTTGAACCGTTCGGCGGTAGCGGAAGTACATTGATTGCGTGCGAACAGACTGACCGTATATGTTATGCGATTGAGATTGATGAAAAGTTTGTAGATGTAATTGTAAGACGTTATGTGGATTTTAAAGAAAATTCAGATGACGTTTTTTTATTGCGTAACGGTGAAAAAATTCCGTACAGTGAGGTATTGACGAATGAGTAATTTAACACTTGGCTCATTATTTGACGGCAGCGGAGGTTTTCCTCTTGCCGGAATGATGGCTGGAATTACACCTATATGGGCGAGCGAAATCGAGCCGTTTCCTATTCGGGTTACTACCAAGCGTATACCGCAGATGAAACACTACGGGGATATTTCAAAAATGAACGGCGGAAAGATTGAGTCGGTTGATATAATTACATTCGGAAGCCCTTGTCAAAACTTGTCTTTGGCGGGAAAACGTGAAGGGCTAAACGGTGAAAAATCATCAATGTTTTTTGAGGCAATTCGGGTTATAAAGGAAATGAGGGAGAGTACAAATGGAGAATATCCGAGATGGATTGTGTGGGAGAATGTGCCGGGAGCAATGTCAAGCTCAAAAGGACAGGATTTTAGGACAGTCCTTGAAGAAATCTGCAAAATCAAAGATGAAACCGTACATATTCCTATGCCTGAGAAGAAATGGACAACAGCCGGAGAAATTGTGGGAAATGATTATTCCGTTGCCTATCGAATACTCGATGCGCAATACTTCGGAGTCCCTCAAAGACGCAGAAGAATCTTTCTTGTCGCAGATTTTGCAGGAGAATGTGCCGGAAAATTATTATTTGAGTCAGAGAGCGTGTTCGGGAATTTTAAGAAGAGCCTCTGCTCGTGGCAAGGAACTGCCGGAACTGCTGAAACGGGCATACACAAATAAAGGCTGTACTTTTTGTTATAGTAATGGTATTGATAAAGTCCTCATATAACGGTAATATGTGTACAACAAAAAGATAAACAGACCGAGAAAACGGAGGAAAACAAAATGCTAAAATTAAAGAAACTTTACAGCCTTATCAACCGAAACGCAACAATGAAATTGGTTAATGAAAAACATACAGACGTTTATTTCTGCGGAACAGTTAAAGATATTCCTGACCAATATGATTTATGGAAAGTAGTTGACCTTTTTGAACTAAACAGCTATGAATATGAGATTATGATTACAGAAAAATAAGAAAATACAATTTTTAAACCGCCTTAAATGGCGGTTTTTTGTATGAAAATTTTTAATGACAAGAAATTTATACGAATGGAGGTGATACGCTTGGCACAGAGGGGCAGAAAGCCGAAACCAACGGCAGTAAAACAGCTTGAGGGTAATCCAGGCAAGAGACAGTTAAACGCAAATGAGCCGAAACCTGCGGCTCGTGTACCGTCTTGTCCGAAATGGCTTGAAGATGATGCGAAAAAGGAATGGAGACGTCTTGCGAAACAGATGGAACAGCTCGGTATTCTAACAGAAGTTGATATGGCGGCTTTTGCGGGATATTGCCAAGCTTATGCACGTTGGAAAGAAGCAGAAGAATTTATATCAAGACACGGTGCTATTGTCAAAACTCCGAGCGGATATTGGCAGCAAGTGCCGCAGGTATCTATTGCTCAGCAGTATATGAAACAGATGAGCAAGTTCTGTGAACAGTTCGGTCTTACTCCTGCGTCAAGGTCAAGAATTGTAACAGACAGAGGCAATGACAGCAGTGATGACGCAATGGAACAGCTTCTTTCATTGGGCGGAGAGAAAAAGTAATGTATGACGAAAATAAAGCAAAACGTGCAGTTACATTTATAAATGCACTTAAACATACAAAAGGCAAATGGCGGGGTGTGCCTTTTGAATTGCTGCCGTGGCAGGATAAAATAATAAATGATGTGTTCGGTACGGTAAAGGAGAACGGATACAGACAATACAACACAGCATATGTTGAAATACCGAAGAAGATGGGTAAGTCAGAACTTGCAGCAGGAGTGGCGCTGTATCTTACATGCGGTGACGGTGAATGGGGTGCAGAAGTATACGGCTGTGCAAGTGACCGTCAGCAGGCAAGTATTGTGTTTGATGTGGCGGTGGATATGGTCGAACAATGTCCTGCTTTGAAAAAGAGAATTAAGCCTGTTATGTCAGTAAAAAGACTTGTGTATAAACCGACTAATTCATATTATCAAGTGCTGTCGAGCGAGGCTTTTACAAAACACGGTCTTAATGTTCACGGCGTAATATTTGATGAACTGCATTCACAGCCGAACCGTGAATTGTTTGATGTAATGACAAAAGGTTCAGGTGATGCACGAACACAGCCACTGTTCTTTCTTATAACTACTGCCGGAACAGACCGAAACAGCATATGTTTTGAACAGCACCAAAAGGCAGTTGACATTTTGGAAGGCAGAAAAATCGATCCGACATTTTATCCTGTTATATACGGAATAGAAGATACAGATGACTGGACAGATGAACGTAATTGGTATAAAGCAAATCCCTCGCTCGGACATACAGTTGACGTTGAAAAAGTCCGTGCCGCATTTTTGTCGGCAAAGGAAAATCCGGCTGAGGAAAATCTGTTCAGACAGCTCCGACTTAATCAGTGGGTTAAGCAGTCAACAAGATGGATGCAGATGGAGAAATGGGATGCGTGTGATGAAGTAATAAATCTTGATACACTTATCGGAAGGGAATGCTATGCAGGTCTTGACCTTTCAACAACACTTGACCTTACCACATTTGTTTTGGTGTTCCCTCCGAGAAACGATACAGAAAAATATATAATTGTTCCGTATTTTTGGATACCGGAAGAAAATCTTCGTCAGCGTGTCCGACGTGACCATGTTCCGTATGATGTATGGAAAGCAAACGGATTTATACGAACAACAGAGGGGAATGTAGTTGACTACCGAAGAATTGAAGCTGACATAAAGGATATTGCAAGCAAGTACGTTGTGCGTGAAATAGCGTATGACAGATATAATGCAACACAGATAATTCTTAATTTGCAGGATGAAGGCTTGACGATGATACCTTTCGGACAAGGCTTTAAGGATATGTCACCGCCGACCAAGGAACTTTACTCGCTTGTTCTGAAAGAAAAGATTATACATAACAACCATCCTGTACTTAGATGGAATTTTGATAATGTATGTGTAGAAACAGACTCGGCAGAAAATATTAAGCTTTCCAAGAAACACAGCACCGAGCGGATTGACGGCGCTGTTGCAAGCGTTATGGCGCTTGACAGAGCATTCCGTAACGGCGGACAGCAGGGAAGTGTTTATGACAGCAGGGGTATTATTGTATTTTAAGGTTTATATTGACATAGCTATATTCTTGATGTAGAATGAGTTATTATGAATACAGAAAGGAAATGGTTTGATGTATAAATATGAAACAACAGTGGATATTTATAATGACAAATTTGGGGTGCCAGATGTATATAAGATATGTTTAATGCCCAATACAGAATTTGAAATTTTAAAGTGCAGATATACCTATATTAAGAAAGCTGGATTAGATAGTTATTTTTTGATAAGTTATTATACACAGGAGGATAATCTAAATAAAGCTGAGAAAATAATAAAAGATTCTTTAAATCTTATTATCTTTCTTACAAATGTACCTTTTTCAAGTGAAGGGATTCGTAAATGTGAAGTTAATTTGATACCTAATATTAGGAATAATAGAAGTGCAAAAAAGGTAAAGGCAATTGCGTTGTTAAATGAGGAACTATCCCAAATTAGAAAAAAAAGAGGAATGTTTGAGAATTGCATGAAATTATATGCGACAGGAGTACAATTTTTGTATACTGATAGTTTTTTAGAAGAGTCCTTCATGTGCTTTTTTAAAATTGTTGAGATAATAGCGAAAGATGAGTATCGATTATCAAATAATCGTAATTGTAAAAGGAATTCAAAATCTATAATATTGAATATGCTACCTAAAGTATTGAGTTGTTATGGTGTAATGTATCCTGAAAATAAATTAGATGAATTGGCTGGAGAGATATCAAATAAGATATATACAAAAGTTTTTGATGAGATATATGCAAAAATAGCATGGACATGTACACACTATGGGATCAGATATGATTTTAAAATGCTCAAAGAAATGGTAAAAAGCAGGAATACATTCGCACATGGAGAAAATGCAAATATGGATTTGGACAAATGCGGGAAAGTGTTGGATTTAGCCAAAAAATTTGTTAATAAAAAATTTTTTGATGAAAAGCATATGCCTGAATTAACAACTGAAAAAACACCTATTATGTAGAGGTGTTTTTTTTATGGGAGGAAATATGGGGATTATAAAATCAATATTCAAACCAAGAGACAAGCCTAAAAATCATACGGGAGACAGTATCGGCGGAGGACGTTCATTTCCTTTCGGGCGAACGTGGTCGGGAAAATCTGTGACGGAACGGTCGGCTATGCAGACAACAGCAGTATATGCGTGTGTTCGTATCATATCGGAAACGGTAGCAAGTCTGCCGATTCATCTTTATGAATACACGGACAGCGGAAAAGAGCGAGCCCTTACGCATCCGCTGTACAGACTTCTGCATGATATACCCAATCCCGAAATGAACAGTTTTATAATGCGTGAGGTTATGATGTCACATCTGCTTTTGTGGGGGAATTCGTATTCACAGATTATCCGAAACGGTAAAGGCGAGGTTACGGCGCTGTATCCGCTTATGCCGGAAAAGATGCGTATAGACAGAGGTGCGGACACAAAAATATATTACACATATAACAGTGATAAGCAGGGAACATTTGTATTTCGCAAAGATGAAATTCTGCATATAGTCGGACTGGGATTTGACGGACTTGTGGGATACTCACCGATTGCTATGGCTAAGAATGCGATAGGACTTTCTATTGCTGCCGAAGAATACGGCTCAAGCTTTTTCTCAAACAGCGGTACACCAAGCGGAGTTTTGGAACATCCGGGAGTTTTGAAAGAGCCTGAAAAAGTTCGTGACGCATGGAATGACGCATACGGCGGAAGTTCAAATGCACACAAGGTTGCAGTGTTGGAAGAAGGAATGAAATTCAATCCGATTTCGATAAATCCTCATGAGGCACAGTTTCTCGAAACAAGAAAATTTCAGGTGAATGAAATATGCAGAATATTTCGTGTTCCTCCGCATATGATTGCCGATTTGGAAAAATCAAGTTTTAACAATATAGAACAGCAGTCGCTTGATTTTGTAACGAATACAATCCGGCCGTGGCTTGTGAGGATAGAGCAGACAATATTTCAGCAGCTTCTGACAGAAGAAGAACAGAAGAAATACTTCGTAAAATTCAATGTTGACGGACTTCTGCGAGGGGATTTTAAAAGCCGTATGAGCGGATATGCTATCGGCAGACAGAATGGGTGGTACAGTGCAAACGATATAAGGGAATTGGAGGATATGAATAAAATACCTAAAGAACTTGGCGGTGACAGATATTTGTGTAACGGCAATATGGTTGATATAAATAATGCCGGAAATTACAACAGCGGGGGTGAAAGTGAAAATGAGTAAATTTTGGAGGTTCAAGACTGTTAAAAACAAAATAGACGAAGAAAATGAAAGCACAGAAAATGTGCTTTTTTTAAATGGCGTAATTGCGGAAGAAAGCTGGTACAGCGATGATGTAACACCGAAAATGTTCCGTGATGAACTTAATCGGTACGACGGTGATATTACGGTATGGATAAACAGTCCGGGCGGTGACTGTTTTGCGGCAAGTGAAATATATACGGCTCTGAAAGAACATAACGGCAAAATCACAGTTAAAATAAACGGCATTGCAGCAAGTGCGGCGTCTGTAATTGCAATGGCTGGGGATATGGTTGAGATGTCTCCTACATCGATGATTATGATACATAATCCTTCAATGATGCTTTACGGACAGGCATCTGAACTTGAACAAGGTATTGATTTTCTTAACGAAGTAAAGGAATCAATTATAAATGCTTATCAGATAAAGACCGGACTGTCACGAAGTAAACTGTCACATTTGATGGACGGAGAAACATGGATGAATGCACATTCGGCACATGATATGGGGTTCTGCGACAAAATCCTATACGGCAGTGATGACAGCACTGATAATCAAAATATGATTTTTGACAAAACAACAATGGTGACCAATACCATTGCCGCAATGCGCAAGAAACTTAAGCCGATAGTCAAGCCGGAAGACTCCAAGTATTGTATTCCGTCAGAACAGTTTGAAACAAGATTAAATTTATTGAAATAATGGGGGTAATATAAATGGCGTCAATAACTGATTTAAGACAAAAAAGGGCAGCATTATGGGAAAAGAGAAAGAAATTTCTTGATAATGCAAAACGAGAAAACGATATGCTTTCGGCAGAGGACGTGGAAACATATGAAAAAATGGAGAGTGAAATTGTTGCTCTCGGCAAGGAGATAGACATTTTAGAACGTCAGGCAGAGATGGAAAAAAGACTGAATTCTCCTGTTAATACACCCGTTCTTGAAACACCTAAAACGAACGGTAATACAAAAACGGGCAGAGCAAGTGACGAATATAAGCAGGCATTTTGGAAGCTTATGAAGAATAATCAGCTGTCATATTCGGTGCATGATACATTGCAGATTGGTACTGACAGTGACGGCGGATATCTTGTCCCGGACGAATACGAGGCAGTTCTTATTGACAAACTTGCCGATGAAAACATTATGCGAGGATTAACTACAATCATAACAAGTGCAAACGGTGATAAAAAGATTCCGGTAGTTGCATCTCACGGTGAGGCTGTGTGGACAGATGAAGGTTCGGAATACACTGAAAGCGATGATGAGTTCGGAACTGTATCTCTTGGAGCTCATAAGCTAAGTACGATTATAAAAGTATCGGAAGAACTGCTCAATGACTCCGCATTTAATCTTGAAACATACATATCATCGGAATTTGCAAGAAGAATGGGTGCGGCAGAGGAATTGGCATTTATCAACGGCAACGGTACAGGAAAACCGACAGGTGTGTTAAATACGGCTGAAGTAGGGGTTACGTCTGCTGCGTCAAACGCAATTACGACAGATGAAATAATTGACCTATATCACAGTCTTAGAACACCGTATCGAAAGAATGCCGTATTTATGTCAAGCGACAGTACAATAAAGGCTATAAGAAAACTTAAAGACAGTAACGGTCAGTATTTATGGCAGCCGGGTCTGCAGGCGGGACAGCCGGATACAATTCTTAACCGTCCGATACATACTTCTGCATATATGCCTGAGATAGAGTCCGGCAATAAGATATTGCTGTTTGGTGATTTATCATATTATTGGGTGGCTGACAGACAAGGACGTTCATTCCAAAGATTGAATGAACTTTTTGCAAAGAACGGACAAGTCGGTTTCCGTGTATTCCAAAGATTGGACGGAAAGCTGATATTGCCTGAATCGGTTAAAACTGTTCAGATGAAATAATAGGAGGGTAAAATGAAAATAAAGATAACAACTTCATGCTCGGGTTTGACTTTCAGTTTTTCTGAAGGTCAAACTGTTGATGTTGACAAGAAAATAGGCGAAGATTTGGTTCAGTGCGGATTTGCGGAAGAAGTAAGGGACACTAAAACAACAAGAAGGGACACTAAATCTAAAACAGTGCAGTCTAAAACGGAGGAAGAGGAAAGTGCTGACGATTGAAGAGGCTAAACAGTATCTGCATTTGGATTCTGACGCAGAGGACGACTATCTCCGAATACTCATTCTCTTAGCAGGAGAAATGTGCGAAAATTATACACGTCTTGCAATGCCTGACGAACTACCGGAAAGCTATAAACAAGCTATGCTAGTGTGTATAGGATATTTCTTTGAACAGCGTGACGGAAATAAAAACGGTGTACCGAGTATATTTTATACATTGCTGAGACCATACAGAAAGGCGGCATTTTAATGGACTTTTCAAAACTGCGTCATCGGGCTATATTTTTGAAACCGCTTGATAAAAGATTAAATTCAATGAATGAAAATGTGCCTGTGTGGATTCCGTTCAAACCTAAGTTAAGCGGTGACATTACTGCCGCTGAAACTTCTGTGTATGTACTGACCGATAACAAAGGCAACGCATTATGGAAATCGGCAGGCGGCGGACAGCTGTATTCACATCAGCTTTCTTTGAATGAGTATGCCGTATGGGCAAATGTTTCTCCGATGTCGGGACGTGAGTACGAGGAGTCACAAAAACTGCGTGCAGAAACCACATACAAAATTACAACAAGGTATTTTCCGAATATAACCGAGGATATGAAAATCATGTTCGGACTAAAGGTTCTTGATATTGTTTCTGTTCTTAACATAGGCGAAAACAATACGGAATTGCAGATTGTTGCAAAAGAGAAAGACCGAAATGGCAAGGAATATTGATGTATTCGGATTTGACGAACTTGAAAAAGCTATGAAGCAATGCGAGAAGAATTATCCGAGTCAGGCAGACGCATTCCTTATGGCAGAAGGACGTGCTGTAAATAAGAGAACAAAATCACTTACACCGGTAAGGACAAAGAAGCTCCGAAACTCATGGAGAACGAAAAAAGTAAAACTGTATAAGGGCGGTAAAGTAAGAGTAGTGAGAGTTCAGTCAACAGCACCTCATGCACATCTTGTTGAACTCGGTCACAAGATTGTAAGCGGCGGCAGAACTCGGGAAAGAGGCAGAAAACTTAATCGTGTACAGCGTTCTGCAATAGGCATTAAATCCGGCGGATATGTACAAGGTGATTTTATGCTTGAAAAATCAATGTCGGAGGCACAGGCAAAATTCAACTCGGGTGCAGAAAAACTGCTTGATAAAATAACAAAAGATATACAAATGTAGGAGGACAGATGATTACAGAAAAAGATATACAGACACGAACTGCGGAAATCCTTGCGGATGCCGGATTTAACGTAGTTGCATCAGAAGTAGATGAGGGATTTTTAAAACCGGCAGTGTTTGTTTCTGCGTATCCTTCGGATGTACAGCCTCAGTGCTGCGGCGGTGCACTTGAGGAACTTACTGTTTCGGTAGAATTAAAATATATATCGGCTCTTGAAACTGTGGAGGACTGTATAGGTGCTTATAGCAGGATTAAAGAGCTTTTTTTGTACCCGACTTTCGATATTATGGACAGACATCTGACTATTCATGAAATGAATTTTGAAATTGAAAAGGGTGCAATGTATGTGTATTTTGATATAAATTTCATTCAGGCTGTGGATAAAACAGAAAAGTATGATGAAATGAGCGAACTTGTGATACGGGGGGATAAAAATGGGGTTACCTGAAATTTTAATTGAATTTAAGACGAAGGCACAGACTGCAGTAACACGAAGTCAGAACGGAATTGTAGCGGTTATTCTTGAAGATTCAACCAAAGTCGGAGATGAAAATTTAAGTTATACATATAACTATGAAGCCGATATTGTGAAATCAGACTGGACAACGACAAATCTTGACTACTTGAATAAAATATTTCTCGGCAAACCGAAACGAGTGCTTGTGGAAAGAGCGGAAACAGGCGAGGACTTCAAAAAGTCATATAACGCCGCCTTGGCACGCCTTAGAAATAAGTCTTGGAACTGGCTGACGTTTCCGGGATTGGAACCGCATAAAGATTTGACGGAAGAACTGCAGAATTGGATTATTGCACAGAGAGCGGCAAAAAAGACATTCAAAGCGGTTTTGCCTTGTTCTGCGGCAAATAATGAGGGCATTGTTAACTTTTCCTCGAGCGGTATCAAAGTAGGAGCAAAGACATATTCGGCATATGAATATTGTGCAAGAATTGCAGGCTTGCTTGCCGGACTGTCAATGACAGAGAGTGCGACATATCAAGTTCTTTCGGAAATTGACTCTATAACGGAGAGCCTTACTCCCGATGAAGATATAGACGAAGGTAAGTTTATACTTATCAATGACGGCGAAAAAGTAAAAGTCGCACGAGGTGTAAATTCGCTACACATCTTAAGCGGTGACAAGACCGAAGATATGAAGAAAATCAAAATTATTGAGGGTATGGACTTAATGCGTGACGATATTCGTTCTGCATTTGAGAATAACTATATCGGAATTAATAACAGCTATGACAATAAGGTTATGTTTGTAGCTGCTATTAATCAGTATTTTGACGGACTTGTAAGAGAAGGCGTACTGTACGGCGATGCGGAAAATACAGCGGATATAGATGTTAATGCACAGCGTGACTGGCTTGCACAAAAATATGATATATCCGAGTACAGTGATGAACAGATTCGTAAGGCAAAGACGGGCAGTTATGTCTTTGTAACGGCGGATGTAACATTCTGTGATGCAATAGAGGATTTGAAATTTTCTATAAATATGGAGTAAGGGAGGCAGTAAACAATGGCAGGAGAAAGAAAGCTTCCCGCTGTCGGAAAAGTAATCAGCGGTACGCACGGCTATTTTTGGTGGAACAACAGTATTTGTTATGAAATAACTTCATTTGAAGCAAAAATCAAAACAAACCGTGAAACGATAAACTTTTCGGGGCAAATGTGGGACGACAGTAAACTGATGGGTGTGTCCGGTACTTGGACAGCGAAAATAAAGAAGATTTATTCAAGAGGCAAAACGTATGCGGAGAAACTCTCGGCGGGTATTGATGAGCGATTGTCGCTTATATCAAAATTGGAGGACCCCGATAACGGCGGTACAGAAAGAGTACAGCTTATGTCATGCTGGCTTGATGAACTTACACTTCAGGCATTTGAGAACGGAAAAATTACCGAAGATGAATTTTCGGGCGGATTTGTCGGATTTAAGTATCTTGATACAATCGCTGACCCGTGTGTATAAAAATAATGATGGGGACACTAAAAAATGACGGCTATACAGCTGTTTTTTATTAAGAAAAAAAAGGAAGGAACACTAAAATGAATAAGGCTACAAAATTAACATTAGCAGAACTTTTACGACGTAAGGAGCAGATGATTGCGTCAAAGAAAATTAAAAAGACAATGGATTTATATATTAAGTCCATTGATTCGGTTATAACGATTGAAGAACCGGACGGAGCACTTTGCCGTGATGCAAATGATATGGAGGCGGGCGAGGGTGATAAATATATGTGCTATGAATGTATTAAAGAACCTGACCTTAAGTCGAAGGAAGTACAGGACGCATTCGGCTGTGCAGTACCTATGGATATTATTGAAATTATATTTGCACCGGGAGAAATACCGCAGATTGCGATTGAGTGTATGAAACTTGCCGGATATATGGGCGGTGTGGAAGCTGTAAAAAACTAATACAGACGGACGGTGACCTGCAGCTTATTCATTTCTATCTTCAAAAGGGATTTGATTGGGACAGGCTTGCAAGGTTATCACTGTCTGAAAAAATATTTTTAAAGGCGAGTATGGAACTTGCTGTGGAAGAGGAGACGGAGAAGTATAAGGCGTTATTGGGGAGTGGGTGACGTAAAATTTGGCTCGTAATATAGGTGCAACTTTAAGCCTTAACAACGGTAATTTTTTCGTCAATATGAAGTCCGCTGTCAATGCGAGCAATAACCTTAGAAACAGTTTAAACGGTACAACGTCGGGAATGAAAAACTTCGGAAATCAGTCTTCCGGAGTAGGCGGGGTTATAACCTCGTTGGCATCTAAGGCGGCAGTAGTCGTAGGAGCGTTTGTCGGTGTACGTCAAGCGATTGACTTCGGCAAAGATGTAGTGAATACCGGCAGAGAGTTTGAACAGGGAATGGCAAACGTATCCGCAATCTCGGGGGCAACAGGTGCAGAACTGACCGCACTTTCCGAGAAAGCAAAGAAAATGGGTGCTAAAACCAAATTTTCTGCAATAGAAGCGTCAGAGGCTATGTCATATATGGGTATGGCAGGCTGGAATTCATCGCAGATGATTGACGGTATTGCGGGAATAATGAACCTTGCCGCTGCGAGCGGTGAGGAATTAGCCGGTGTATCTGATATTGTAACCGATGCCTTGACCGCTTTCGGACTGAAAGCAAGTGACAGCGGTGAGTTCGCTGATGTTTTGGCGGTTGCATCGTCAAAGTCAAATACAAATGTATCTTTGCTCGGCGAGTCCTTTAAAAATGTTGCGGCAACTGCGGGTGCAATGGGATATTCAATGAAAGATACCACCACAGCACTCGGTCTGATGGCAAATGCCGGAGTTAAAGGTTCGGACGCAGGTACTTCTCTGAGAGGTGTTATGACAAGGTTGGCTAAACCTACCAAAGAAGTAGATGCGGCTATGTCGGCTTTGGGAATTTCTGCAGTAAATACGGACGGCAGTATGAAACCTTTATCGGTGCTTATTCCCGAACTTCAGACACGCTTCTCAACACTTACCGATGCTCAAAAAGGTCAGTATGCAACAATGATTGCCGGAAAAAATGCACTGTCGGGATTTCTGTCAATCGTGAATGCAAGTCCTGATGATTTTTACTCATTGTCTGACGCTATAAATAATTCGGAAGGTGCGGCTTTAAAGATGGCTGACACTATGAATGACACTGTAAGCGGTAAACTCACACTTTTAAAGTCGCAGTTCGAGGGTGTGAAAATTGCGATATTTGATGCACTCGGTTCATCGCAGTTTAAAGGCGTTCTTCAGTCTATGTCTGACGGACTCGGTGCATTAACTCCCGCTATTTCCTATGTTACTGTTGCAATAGGAAACGGATTATTTTCTGCAATTCAGACAATTTATAATACTGCAAGCACGGTATTTAACGCTGTAAAGAATGCAATTCAAAATAATCAGCCGGCAATAGAACGACTTCATAATGCGTTTGATAATGTCAGGAACAGCATTGTAAACGCATTCAGCGGAAACGGTACTGAATTAATTCAGACACTTGCAAATGTAGTAGTACCGAATTTGTGCAATTCACTTGTGGCAGTGATGAATATTGCTTCGGGTGTAATATCCGTTGCAAGCACACTTTCACCTGTGATTGCCGGAATTGCCGGAGCGGTAACCGCATATAAAATTGCTGTTGCGGCTGCAAATGTAGTCGAGGGGATAAGAAACGGACTAATTGCATTTTCTGCTGTCATGACAGGAACGCAGGCGGCTGCTTTTGCACCGCTTACAACTGCGACTATCGCTCAAATTGCCGCAACTCAGGCACTTAATGTGGTGACGGGAGTGTTCGGTGCAATAATGACGTTTGTCACATCACCGATAGGTCTTGTTGTTATTGCTATCGGTGCGGTTATTGCGGTGGGTGTTCTGCTCTTTAAACATTGGGACAAGGTAAAGGAAACAGCAAAAAATCTTTGGAACGGTATAAAGAATGTGTTCAACGGGATAAAAGATACAGTTTCAAATGCTTGGGGTAAAGTCAAGGAAACTGCAGCAAATGTTTGGGACGGTATTAAAAATACGGTATCAACAAAACTGAATAACATCAAGAATTCCTATCAGGAACACGGCGGAGGAATAAAAGGTGCAGTCGCCGGTACTATGACAGCAATAAAAGAATATTACAAGACCGGATATGATGCAATAAACTCTCTCACGGGCGGAAAACTCGGACAGGTTGTCGAGGGTGTAAAAACAAAACTTTCTCCTATGCTGAATGCTGTCAAAGAAAAATTATCAGGCATAAAAGATGTATTTGGCAGTGCCTTTTCAAAAGCCTTTGAATTTGTGAGAAATTCATATAATGAAGGTGCTTTGAAACCAATAGTGGATAAATGCATAAGTGCATTTAAC
>NZ_JBKVWU010000012.1:0-36851 GCF_046972485.1 Hominilimicola sp. | reverse complement strand
CTATAAATTCCGTATAAACCTCTTGAAAAGTTATTTTTTTGTTTTCTACATAATCACCGGTATTGTTTATTTGGTATAATGCGTCGTTAAGAGCCTTATCAGCGTGCTTTTTTGTCTTATATCCTCCTTTTTCGATTTGATGTCTTTTACCATTAACCTTACCAAAGTCAATACGGTATGACCAAGTAGTACCTCTTTTTCTAACGCTGCCTTTCATAATAAATTCTCCTTAAATATAACTATAAATTTAATTTTAGCAGTTGCAGCATTCAAATCTAAAGTTTGACCTTAAAATATATTTTGCCCACAAATTAAAACACTTTTTATGCCCTCAAACCCGCATAAACACTAATGTTTCGGGCGTTTTTGTGGGCAAATTATATTTTTACGTTGAAATTTTGCTATTTGCCCACGGATTTCCCACACGGAGAAAAAACACACTTAGATACAAAAAAACACGATTAACCTAAATTAGTTAATCGTGTTTCGTGAACAAGCCTTACAAATGGCTTATCTATGCGGTTTGTAAAGAGTATCTATTTGTATCTAATCGTATCTTAGATTAACCAAAATATCTCTTTAACATACCTTCAAAGCCTTTTCCGTGTCTTGCCTCGTCTTTTGCCATTTCGTGAACTGTGTCGTGAATAGCGTCATAGCCAAGTTCTTTTGCTCTCTTTGCAAGTTCAAGTTTACCTGCTGTTGCACCACATTCAGCTTCTGCTCTAAGTTCAAGATTTTTCTTTGTTGACGGAGTTACAACTTCGCCAAGAAGTTCGGCAAATTTTGCAGCGTGTTCAGCCTCTTCCAAAGCGGCTCTCATATAAAATTCGCCGATTTCAGGATAACCCTCACGGATTGCCTGTCTGCTCATTGCGATATACATACCGACTTCTGTACATTCGCCTTCAAAATTAGCCTTTAGACCTTCGTAAACATCAGCTTCAACCTGATCTTTTGCACCTACTCCGATAACGTGTTCACATACAAAGTTTAGTGCAGTACCCTCTTCCATAACAGTGAACTTTGAACCCGGAACACCGCACTGTGGACATTTTTCAGGTGGTTCGTTACCCTCGTGAACATAACCGCATACCGGACATACATACTTTTTCATAATAAATTTCCTCCTTAGAATTAATTATTTTTTTTACTACTACAATTTTCGCAGATACCGTAAAATATAAGCGAATAGTCTTCTATATCTGCATTTAATTTTTCCGCCGCTTGATTTTTTATCTCGTCCATACCGTCTAAATCAACATCGTATATTTTGTCACACTTATTACATACGAAATGAAAATGTCGGTGGACAAAACCGTCGAAATGTTCTTTGTTTGCGGAAGTGCTGATTTTTAAAATATCTCCATTTTCCGCAAGCTGTGCAAGGTTTCTGTATACAGTTCCAAGACTGATGTTAGGAAATTCCTTGCGCAGATTTTCGTACAGCCAATCAGCCGACGGGTGGGAGCGTGTACTTCTAAGCAGCGTTAGAAGTGCCTCACGCTGTTTTGAATACTTCATACATTTCACTCCTTCAAAATCAATAATGATAATCATTACTGATTTATGAGTTCATTATAACAGACGTTTTTCGGTTTGTCAATAGTTTTTTGAAATAAATTTAGATTAATTTTGTGTAAATTTGATTTTGGGTGTTGCCACCACTCCTCAGGGGGAGAAAAAAGGCTCCCATAGAGAGGAGCTGTCGACAAGGTCGACTGAGGGGTGGTTGCGTGTGGCAAAAGATGATTGCCCCTACGGAGTGTGGTTGATGAATAGCCACCACTCCGTCACTGCGTGCCACCTCTCCTCAAGGAGAGAAAAAAGGCTCCCATAGAGGGGAGCTGTCGGCACAGCCGACTGAGGGGGGTTCGCACATTGCAAAATACTTTTTTATTCTAAAATTTACGATATTTTTTGATTAGTCTTGATTTTATCGACGGTTTATAATATAATATAGAAGTAAAATTATGTTTACAGGAAAGGAACTGATAAATATGAAGAAAATGGAACAGCTTTACGAAGGAAAAGCAAAGAAGGTTTTTAAAACTGATGACGAAAATCTTTACATCGTTGATTACAAAGATGACGCAACTGCATTTAACGGTCTTAAAAAAGGTCAAATTGCAGGTAAGGGTGTTGTGAACAACAAAATGTCAAACTTCCTTATGCAAATTATGGAAAAGAACGGTATCCCTACTCACTTTGTTGAAGAAATTTCAGACAGAGAAACTGTTGTTAAGAGAGTAGAAATCGTACCTTTGGAAGTAATCATCAGAAATATTGCGGCAGGTAGTTTTTCAAAGCGTTTTGGCGTTGAAGAAGGCAAGAAATTAAACTGCACAACTTTGGAATACTGTCTAAAGAACGACGACCTTGGCGATCCTATGATTAACGATTATCAGATTATCGCTATCGGTGCTGCTACTAAAGAGGATCTTGATACTATTGCTGACCTTACTTTTAAAGTAAATGATGTTCTAAAAGCATATTTTGAAAGTATTAATATAGAACTTGTTGATTTCAAGATTGAGTTCGGTAAAACCCCTGACGGTCAGATTATTCTTGCTGATGAAATCTCACCTGATACTTGCCGTCTATGGGACGCTACAACTCACGAAAAACTTGATAAAGACCGTTTCAGACGTGATATGGGCAATGTTGAAGAGGCATATGCAGAGGTATTTAAACGTCTTGGACTATAATTAAGTGTAGACCGAATTAAATTGCCCGGCTCACCGCTTTTTGCCGAGGACAGTGCATATGTACGGCACCGTCGACTGCAAAGTGGCAATCAAAGCGATTTTCTTCGGTCTTATAAAAAATTTAGAGGAGTAAATGAAATGGCAACAAATACTTACGAAAGTCCGTTAAACTCACGTTACGCGTCAAAGGAAATGCAGTACATTTTTTCTCCGGACAAGAAATTCTCGACTTGGAGAAAACTTTGGATTGCGCTTGCAGAAAGTGAAAAAGAACTTGGACTTGATATAACAGACAAACAGATTGCTCAAATGAAAGAGCATATTTACGATATTAATTATGATGTTGCAAAGGCTCGCGAAAAGGAAGTTCGTCACGATGTAATGTCGCACGTTTACGCATACGGCGTACAGTGCCCGGACGCAAAACCTATTATTCACTTGGGTGCAACAAGTTGTTACGTAGGTGACAACACTGATATTATCATAATGACAGAGGCTATGCAGCTTGTTAAGAAAAAGCTTGTATGTCTTATCGGAGAGCTGGCAAAGTTCGCAAAGGAATATAAGGATTTGCCGACATTGGCATTTACTCATTTTCAGCCGGCACAGCCTACAACAGTAGGTAAGCGTGCGTCATTGTGGCTTGAAGATTTGCTTATGGACCTTGAGGACGTTGATTATCAGCTTTCAAAGGCAAAGCTTTTGGGCTGTAAGGGTACAACGGGTACACAGGCAAGTTTCCTTGAACTTTTTGAGGGTGACCATGAAAAATGTAAAATGCTTGACAAGAAGATTGCCGAAAAAATGGGTTATGAAGAATCATTCCCTGTAAGCGGTCAGACATATCCGAGAAAACTTGACTCTCAAATGCTTAATACATTGAGCCTTATCGCACAGAGTGCGTACAAGTTCTCAAACGACATCAGACTTCTTCAACACTTAAAGCAGATTGAAGAACCGTTTGAAAAGTCGCAAATCGGTTCATCGGCAATGGCTTATAAGAGAAACCCTATGAGAAGTGAAAGAATCGGCTCTCTTGCAAGATATGTAATAGTAGACGCACTTAATCCGGCAATCACTGCATCAACACAATGGTTTGAAAGAACACTTGATGACAGTGCAAATAAGCGAATTTCAGTTCCTGAGGCTTTTCTTGCAGTAGATGCTATTCTAAGCTTGTACATCAACGTTGTTGACGGACTTGTGGTATATGATAAAGTAATCAATCAGCAGTTTATGCGTGAAATTCCGTTTATGGCTACTGAAAATATTATGATGGACGCCGTTAAAAAAGGCGGCGACAGACAGGATCTACACGAAAAAATCAGAGTATATTCTATGGAGGCGGGAAAGACTGTTAAAATGGAGGGGAAGGAAAACAACCTTGCCGAACTTATCGCCGGTGATCCTGCATTCGGTTTGACTTTGGAAGAAATTAATGCCGTTATGAAACCTGAAAATTTTGTCGGACGTGCTCCGCAGCAGGTTGAAGATTTCTTAAAGGATTACGTTGAGCCTGTTCTTGAAAAGAATAAGGATTTACTTGGTATTGAAGTTGAAATTAACGTCTGATATATTTAAAATATAAATTTAGAGGTATTTATATGAAGAAAATTATATCTTGCCTTGTTGCGGTTTGTATGGCTGCGATGTCGTTTGTGACCGTACACTGCGAGGATAATATTAAAGTGATACTTGACGGCAAAACTCTTGAATTTGACGTTCAGCCGCAAATTATAGACGAACGCACACTTGTGCCTATGCGTGTGATTTTCGAAGCATTGGGTGCAGAGGTTGAGTGGGAAGAGGAAACTCAGACTATCAACGCAAGACGTTCGGATACTGATTTGTTTTATATCAGTATGCGTGTGGGTGACAAGACAATTCATAAGGAGTCGGTTAAGGCGAACTTGCCGACATCAAACGATATTGAACTTGATGTACCGCCGATGATTATAGACGGGCGTACGCTTGTTCCTGTCCGTGCGGTTTCGGAGTGCTTTGGTTGTAAGGTAGAGTGGGACGGCGAAAGTCAAACTGTTATTGTTGAAAGCAATTCTGACAATAATACAGATACTGACGTACCGACACCGTCACCGACAGAAACGCCTGTCAATTCAGTTAATACAATCGAATATAACGCCGATAATGAGCAGTATGCAAGTTATATGAAAGAATTTAAAATTCTTGACGCGGTAAAAAATTCGGACGGCAACTATGATATAACATACACACTTCAAACATATCTTGAAGGTCGTGGTTTGGTTGTGGTTGAATTTAGGTGCCTTGATGAAAACGGCAGTGAAGTTGACAGATTCGGCGGAGCATTTCAAGGCACAGATTATACATGGAGCGCTCAAGAGGCGAAAACAACAATTTCCGGTAAAACAACACGCATTGAGCTTGTAATTGAAAAATAAGTTATGAAATTAAAAATCAGGCAAACGCTTGGTTAGCATAGGAGGACAAATACATGGTAAAAGCAATAGTTGGTGCAAACTGGGGCGATGAAGGTAAGGGCAAGATTACAGATATGCTTGCTGCTGACAGTGACATCGTAATCAGATTTCAGGGCGGTGCAAACGCAGGTCACACTATTATAAACGAATACGGAAAATTTGCATTGCATCTTCTTCCGTCAGGTTCATTCAATCAGAATGTAACAAATATGATCGGAAACGGTGTTGCACTTGATATTCCTGAACTTATAAAGGAAATTGACGAGGTCGTAAAACGTGGTGTTCCGAAGCCGAACATTGTTGTGTCAGAAAGAACACAGGTTCTTATGCCTTATCACAAGTTGTTTGACCAGTACGAAGAAGAAAGACTTTCAGACCGTCAGTTCGGTTCTACAAAGTCAGGTATAGCACCGTTCTTCTCAGATAAATTTTCAAAAATCGGTTTTCAGGTTTGGGAACTTTTCGAGCCTGAAAGACTAAAGGAAAAGATTAAGAACGTAATCGAAGTAAAAAATCTTATGCTTGAACATATCTATCATAAACCGCTATTGGACGCAGACGAGCTTTTCAATACACTTATGGAATATGCCGATATGATTAAGCCGTATGTGATTGATTCGGTTGCATTTATGCACAACGCAATCAAAGAGGGTAAGAAAATTCTTTTGGAAGGTCAGCTTGGCTCACTGAAAGACCCTGATTTCGGTATTTATCCGATGACAACTTCTTCATCTACTCTTGCCGGTTACGGTGCGGTTGGTGCAGGTATTCCTCCGTATGAAATTACAGACATAATTACAGTTGTAAAAGCATATTCATCAGCAGTTGGTGCAGGTGCATTTGTTTCGGAAATATTCGGCGAAGAGGCAGATGAACTTAGAAGACGCGGCGGTGACGGCGGTGAATTCGGTGCTACAACAGGCAGACCGAGACGTATGGGTTGGTTCGACTGTGTTGCGTCACGTTACGGCTGTCGTGTACAGGGTACAACTCAAGTTGCATTTACTGTACTTGACGTACTTGGTTATCTTGATGAAATTCCTGTATGTGTGGGATATGAAGTTGACGGTGAAGTTATCAGAGATTTCCCTACAACAAACAAGCTTGAAAGAGCAAAGCCTGTTTTGAAAGTTCTTCCTGGTTGGAAAACTGACATCAGAGGTATCAAGAAATATGAGGACTTACCGGAAAATTGCCGTAAGTACATCGAATTTGTTGAAAAAGAACTTGAAGTGCCTATTAAGATTGTTTCTAACGGTCCTTCAAGAGAAGATATTATATTGAAATAATTAAAATGAACCCAAGGGGGAATTTGTTATGGACGCATCTAAAATCAAATTGATTATATGGGACCTTGACGAAACCTTTTGGAACGGTACTATTTCAGAACAAAAGGTCGCACCTGTTAAGCAGGCTTGCGACCTTGTTTTGTTATCCTCAAAAAAGGGAATTGTCAATTCGATTTGTTCCAAAAATGATGAAAAGCCGTGTATCGATAAGCTGAAAGAATGGGATTTGGATAAGTATTTTGTGTTCAATTCGATTAACTGGGAGCCGAAAGGTCAGAGGATTAAAGATACTGTCGAAAGTATGAATTTAAGACCTTGCAATGTACTTTTTATTGACGATAATAAGCTGAATTTGGAGGAGGCAAAGTTTTTCTGCCCCGATATTCTGACAATGCTGCCCGATAAAATCGGTGAACTTTATGCGGCGGTTTCAATGCTTGATAAGAATGACGAAAAATTATCACGTCTTGAAAGTTACAAGGTGCTTGAAAAGAAAAATAAGATTAAAAAGAGTATCGGTTCAAATGAAGAATTTTTGCGACAGAGCAATATCCACGTTGATTTTCATTCGGATTGTGCGGAACACATTGACAGATTGCATGAGCTTATATTCCGTGCAAATCAGCTTAATTTTACGAAAGTGCGTTCAACGAAAGACGAACTTAAAGCGTTGTTAGAAGATAAAAATGCGAAATGTGAATATATAACGGCGTATGACAAGTACGGTGAATACGGAATTGTCGGCTTTTATGCCGTAAAGGATAATACGCTTGTGCATTTTCTGTTTTCGTGCCGTACGCTCGGTATGGGGATTGAGCAATATACATATGAAAAAATCGGTTGTCCGAAACTTGATATTGTAGGTGACGTGTCGGTTAAAATCGGTAAAAACGAGCCGACTGTAACGTGGATAAATCAAGATAACGTAAAGACGGATAATGAATTTGAGGACATAAAAAATACCGGTTTTAAGGTGCTTATAAAAGGGCCTTGCGACTTAAATCAAATATTTTCGTTCATAAAAAATGAGGATATATTCGATTGTGAGTTCACGTATGTGAGCCGCGAAAAACAGTCGCTCGGTGTTGCGATTGAGGGTATGAACCATACTTCGCAAATTGTAAATGCCTATTCGATTACAGACGAAGAAACAGCCGAAATTTGTAAACTTCCGATATGCGACAGTCAAATGTATTCGGACAGCATTTATAAAAATAAGTACGGAATGATTTTTATAAGTATTTTGACTGACGCTAATCTCGGCGTGTATCGAAATAAAAACAACGGTGCTGTTTTTGCGTTTGGTGAGTATATTTATCCGCTTACCGACAAGGCTATGTGGAAAAAGTATATTAATAAAGAAGTTTATACCGCAAATTGTGATTTTAAAGAAAAGGATTTGCAGAAGATTGCGGAAGAATATGAATTTTTGGGCAGACTTACACCAAAGCAGACGGCGGAAAATCTGCGGTTTATCTATGAGCATATCAAAACCGATACGGAACTTGTTATTTTGCTTGGCTGCGAACGTGAGTACAAGGATAATAAGCTGGAGGCTTGGGTGAACAGGCACAATGACCACAAGGAATATAATGCGGCGGTACGGAAAGAATTTGACGGCTGCAAAAATGTGACGTTGTTTGACGTGAATGAATATATAACGTCCGATGATGATTTTAACGACAGTGTAAACCATTATAAAAAACGTGTGTATTACTTGATGGCACAAAAATTTACCGAAATGATAAATGCTCATGCAAACGCAGATGTAGCAAAGCAAACGTCAAAAGCAAAACTTGCGTATTTAACATTAAAACAAAAAATTAAAAAGATTGTTAAACCAAACGGTTAAATTTTATATTGACAAAACAGTTGCATTAGAATAAAATTAAACTATTGATTAAAATAATTTGGGAGATTATAAATGAGTATACGAAAGGTAACTATATGCTTGGCGGTGATTCTTTTCATATCTGCCACCGTACTTGCATTTACATCTAATAAACGTGCAGAAAAAAAGGCTGAAAAAGAATATACGCCTACCGTACAGACGGTCACAATGACGGCTGTCGGTGACTGTACGTTGGCAACTGATATAAACGCAGACCCAAACGGCAGCTTTAAATCGGTTGCCGAGTCTTTAAACGGCGATTATTCATATTTCTTTAAAAATGTTTCACCGATATTTTCGGAGGACGATTTAACTATCGTAAATTTTGAGGGTACTTTGTCAAATCAAGGAACAAGACAGGATAAGCAGTTTGCTTTCAGGGGTAAGCCTGAATATGTGCAGATACTTACATCGTCAAGCGTTGAGGCGGCAAACCTTGCAAATAACCACAGTGCCGATTACGGTGACGTAAGTCTTTCGGACACGATAAAATATTTGAATGAGGCCGGTATCTCCAATTTTATAGGTACGAATACCGCGATAAGAGATGTAAACGGAATATCGGTCGGACTTGTCGGAATTGACGCACTTGACGAAACAGAGGCGGCAAAACTTGAAAATGTTATCGGTTCGGTTAAAAGTCTTGGTGCACAGCTTGCTATAGTAAGTATTCACTGGGGCGAAGAAAAGGCTACCGCTCCGAACGATACACAAACAGAGCTTGCACACAAGGCGATTGACGCAGGTGCAGACCTTGTTTTGGGAACACACCCTCACGTTTTGCAGGGTATTGAAAAATACAACGGTAAATATATAGCGTACAGCTTAGGTAACTTCTGCTTCGGCGGTAACAATAACCCGGCGGACAAGGACACAGTTATATACAGACAGACATTTACGTTTGTTGACGGGGTTATGCAGGAGGACGATAATATGACGCTTATTCCCGCAACAATTTCGGGTCATGATGAGTATAACGACTATCAGCCGGCAATAGCTGAGGGTGACAGAAAGACTCAAATAGAGAATAAGTTGATTGAATATTCGACACCGCTCGGACTTTCTACGCTTAATTTCAGATAATTTGTTTTTACTATTGACAAATGGCAGTAAAGTTTAGTATAATATAACACAGATTAGATGAGATTAGAACAGACAGAGCATATTTTAATATGATTTTTATGCCTCTTGGACTTATCTGTCTGAGAGGTTTTTCTGTTTTTTCTTGCAAAAAAGAAAGGAAGATGTAAAATGAAAAATTTAAAGAAGATTATTGCAATGGGACTAACAGCCGCACTATGTGCCGTTTCTTTGGCAGGTTGCGGAGGCACACAAAACGGTGGAACTGACGGAGCAACAGACGCAAATGCTAAAGATACATACAAAATCGGTGTACTTCAATACGCAGACCATCCGTCGCTTGATAACTGCCGTGAGGGCTTTAAGCAGGGACTTGATTCAGAGGGTATCAAGTATGATATTACAGAATCATCTGCAAAAGGCGACGACTCAACAAATACACAAATCGCACAGCAATTTGTTTCACAAGGTATGGACCTTGTATGCGGTATCGCAACACCGTCTGCACAGGCTTGCTACAATGCGGCTTATGAAGCAAAAATTCCTGTAATCTTTAACGCAGTTTCAGACCCTGTTGCCGCAAAGCTTGCAGAAAGCGATACACAGGCAATGGACGGAATTACAGGTGTAAGCGATATGTTGCCTGTTGACGAACAGTTAAAGCTTATCCGTGAAATGTTGCCTGACGCAAAGAAAATCGGTATACTTTACACAACAAGTGAAGCAAATTCTGTTTCTACAATAGAAAGATACAAGCAAAAAGTAGGCGAATACGGTTTTGAACTTGTTGAAAAGGGTATTACAAATGCCGCTGAAATTCCGCAGGCAGTAGACCTTTTGGTAAGCGAAGTTGACTGTATCTCAAATATGACAGACAACACAGTTGTTGAAAACTTGCCTATACTTCTTGAAAAGGCAACTGCTAAAAACATTCCTGTATTCGGCAGTGAAGAAGAACAAGTAGGAAACGGCTGTATAGCGTCAGCCGGTATCGACTACATTGAACTTGGTAAAAAAGCAGGCGTTATGGCTGCAAGAGTGCTAAAGGGTGAGGATGTTAAGAATATCCCTTACGAAACTCTTACAGAAAGTAAAATTACTATCAACACTGACGCCGCAGAAAAAATCGGAGTAACAATACCGCAGTCAATCACAGACAGAGCTGAGGTCAAAAACGCTCCGTCTGAATCATGATTGAAGGACTGATAGTCGGAATACTTGAGCAGGGACTGATATATGGAATAATGGCTATGGGTGTGTATATCACCTATACCATTCTTGATTTCCCCGATTTGTCTGTAGACGGTACGTTCCCTCTCGGAATAGCTATATGCTTTGTGATGATTAATAACGGTCTTAATCCGTGGCTTGCATTGCTTGCGGCATTTGCCGCAGGGGGCATAGCCGGTATGTTTACGGGAATTTTCAACGTAAAACTCAGAATACGCAATCTTCTTTGTGGTATTCTTACTATGACGGCTCTTTATTCGATAAATTACGGAATAGTCGGAAAAGCGTCGGATTTCCTAAGTATGGATACAACGACTATTTTCTCACAGACAGCTTTCCTTTTCGGAAACGGTCACTTTGCATTGTACTCTAAACTTGTTGTTATTCTTGTGATTACGCTTATCGCAAAGTTTGCACTTGATTGGTATATGCGTACCAAGTCGGGATTTCTTTTAAGAAGTGTCGGAGATAATGAGGGGCTTGTAATCACGCTTGCACAAAATCCGGGAACGATTAAAATTATCGGTCTTGCGATTGCAAACGGACTTGTTTCTCTTGCCGGTGCGGTGTACTGCCAATACGGCAAAGCGTTTAACGTTGCGTCTGGTACGGGTACTGTTGTTATGGGTCTTGCCGCCGTTATTATCGGCTCGACTATATTTAAGAAAATTAAATTCCTTAGAATTACAACAGGCGTGCTTTTCGGTATGATTATTTATAAGGCTTGTATTTCAATCGCACTTGCCGCAGGCTTGCGTTCACAGGATACAAACCTTATGATTACGATTTTGTTTATCGCAACACTTTGCGTAGACGAATTTTTGCTTAAAAAAAAGAAAGTTGGGGTGAAGAAAAATGCTTGAACTTTCTCACATTTATAAAACTTTTAATCAAGGAACTATTGATGAAAAGGTGCTTTTTTCGGATTTTAACATAACAGTAAACGACGGTGATTTTGTCGGAGTTATCGGTTCAAACGGTTCGGGAAAAACGACTATGTTAAATGTCATTTCGGGCGATATGCCGATTGACAGCGGAAGTGTTTTGCTTGACGGTAAGGAGCTTAATAAGCTTAAAAACTTTAAACGTGCTCAGAGAATAGGCAGAGTTTTTCAAAATCCCGCAATGGGAACCTGTCCGTCAATGACCATATGGGAAAACATGTCTATCGCAGACAATAAGGGTAAGAATTTCGGACTTTCGTTTGGACTTAACCGTCAGAGAAAAGACTTTTACCGTTCACAGCTTGAACTTTTGGGTATGGGACTTGAAAACAGACTTTCAACTCTTGCAGGCTCACTTTCGGGCGGTCAAAGACAGGCACTTGCACTTATTATGGCGACTATGATCAGACCTGATTTGTTGCTTTTGGACGAACATACAGCCGCGCTTGACCCTAAATCTTCTGATACGGTTATGATGCTTACGGATAAGATTGTTCATGAAAAGAACATAACAACCATTATGGTAACGCATAATCTTCGTCACGCGGTTGAGCATGGCACAAGAACTGTTATGATGCATAACGGCGAGGCTATTATGGATGTTTCGGGTGCGGAAAAAGATAATAAGACAATAAATGACTATTTGACAGTGTTTAACGAAATAAGTATTGAATGCGGAAATTAGCATAAAAGCTGAATTTGGATATATTCAAATTCAGCTTTTTTAGTATAAAAAATCAGCAAATTTTTCATTCTCCTCTTGAATTTTTATTCATTAAAGCTTATAATAAAAAAAGTGGCTCAAGAGAGATATTGGAGCGATTTGGAGTAAGGGAGAAAAAACTATGTTAAAAAAATTAACCGCATTTTTGACGGCAGCTGTAATGGTTACATCAGTTGCGTCAATACCGGTGTTGACGTCATATGCCGACACAAATTCAACTACTGAAAAACGAGTAATGGAAAAACTTGATCGAGGCACTGTTGCCGTTAAAACAAATGACGGTGTGTATTTGTCGTGGCGACTTTTGGGTACGGAAAGTCTTACAAATCAAGCATTTGATATATACCGTGACAGTGAAAAAATATACACAACAGGCGAACACGATGCAACTTGCTATACCGATTCAAAAGGCACGGCGGATAACAAGTATACAGTTGTGCCGAAAGGTGAGGCAATAGACAAAACAGAGGCGGTTGATGTTTGGACAACAAACACAACATATAAAGGTCGTTCTGTGGCATATAAAGACATTGCGTTTAAAGTTCCTGACGGAGGAAAGACGCCGACAGATGAAGAATATACATATACCGCAAACGATATGAGTGTGGGCGACCTTGACGGTGACGGAGAATATGAATACATCGTAAAATGGGACCCGTCTAATTCAAAGGATAATTCCGTTAAGGGTTATACGGGCAAAGTGTATTTGGATGCATATGAGCTTGACGGCACTCTTCTTTGGAGAATAGATTTGGGAGTTAATATCCGCGCGGGTGCGCACTATACTCAATATATGGTCTATGATTTTGACGGTGACGGTAAGTCGGAAGTCATATTAAAAACAGCACCGGGCTCAAAAGACGGTGAGGGTAATTATGTCTCAAAAGCAGGAAAAAATATAACCAAGGGTGACGATGCAAAAGATTACAGAAATTCATCCGGTTTGCTTATGGGCAAGGATGGCGGACCGGAGTATTTAACTGTATTTAACGGTGAAACAGGTGCGGCAATGCAGACTGTTGATTTTGACCCGCCGAGAAGCATTTTGACATCTTCCAAATGGGGCGACAGCTATGCAAACAGAAGTGAAAGATACCTTGCAGCGGTGGCATATCTTGACGGTGTACATCCAAGCGTTGTTATGACGAGGGGATATTATACATATGTGTATGCGGCGGCATATACTTGGGACGGCACAGACCTTAAAGAACAATGGCTTTCAACTAATACACCGACAGAAAAAAATGGCGGTACGGGTTGTACCGTAAAATATGCAGACGGTACAAGTAAAAATAATACAAACAAAACGCTTTATGCACAAGGTGCACACAGTGTATCGGTAGCTGACGTGGATAATGACGGATATGACGAGATTATTTTCGGCAGTGCGGTTCTTGACCATGACGGAACTGTTTTGACGTATGACGGTCGAGGACACGGTGATGCGGAACACGTTTCGGACTTTGATAACGACGGAAAACAAGAAATATTTATGGCACACGAGGCAGGTAAGCACAATGATGACATAATTCCATATGCGGTAGATATAAAGAGATATAATGGTGATATTATGCTACAAGCCGCAAAAGGAGATATAGGCAGAGGTATTATGGATAATGTCGATGATGATTATGCATTGTCAAGCGGTAATCTTTCGTTGTTCTGGTCGGTAGCGGCTGACGGTATATATAATCAAGCAGGTGAAAAAGTAGGAAATATACCTAATACCAATGGAAGCAATATGGAGAATTTTGCAGTTTATTGGGACGGTGATTTGGGACGAGAATTGCTTGACGGAAATAAACTTGTAAAATACAGCATAAAAAGCGGTACGGAAAGAATTTATTATAACAGTAAAAATTCAACATTGCCGGGTTCAATAAATAACAGTACAAAGTCAAATGCGTGTCTTACAGCCGACCTTTTCGGTGATTGGCGTGAAGAAATCGTGCTTAGATACGGTGACGGTGTGAGAATTTATTTTTCGACTATTCCGACTGATTACAGACTTACAACGCTTATGCACGACAGTCAATATCGTTGCGCAATAGCATGGCAGAATGTCGGATACAACCAGTCGCCTCATACAAGCTATTATATAGGTTCGGCGGCTTTGGCGAAAGATTCGGGTGGCAACACATTAAACTACCTTGCACCGAATACGTCATTTACTGAGGTGACTTATCCTGACACATCGTCAATTACACCGCGTCCGACAATTAAGACAACGCCGGAACCTGTTTCGGTTTCTGTCACTCCGGACGCAGACACGTATCTTGTTGACGGTACAACAGCACATGGATCTGATGAAGAATTAAAAATTAATCAGGCGACAGATTATTACTCGTCAACATCTCCGGGATTAAAGGATATTAAAGGCTTGGGGTTGATACGTTTTGACCTTTCTAAATATGCCGGTAAAAAATTAACTTCGGCAACATTGAAATTGTACGATAAATTTACTAATACAGATAAGAGAAATTCGGTTTTGCACCTCGATTATTGTTCAAAAAATGATTGGGATGAGGCGACCGTTACTATAAATGATATAAAGACAAGAGGCGAGGATACGCCGTTGTCGTCATTGGGTTTGCAAGTGTCACCTGCATACAATGTCGATTATAAGGAAATATCGTTTGATGTGACGGATGTGATAAAAGAGAAGTGTACAGATAATTTGATTACGTTTACATTGTGGACAGGTACAGGACGTGAACAGGTTATCGCGTCAAAGGAATACAGCGGTACAGATGCACAAGGACCGACACTTGTGTTGGAATTTGAGGGAGAAGAGCCGACACCAACGCCAACAGTAGTGCCAACGGCAACACCAACATTAAAGCCGACGCCAACGCCAACAGTAGTGCCAACGGCAACACCGACCTTAAAGCCGACAGCAACACCAACGGTAGTGCCAACGGCAACACCAACATTAAAGCCGACAGCGACACCGACGGTAGTGCCAACGGCAACACCAACGGCAACACCAACATTAAAGCCGACAACAATTCCGACAGCAATCCCAACGGTGATCCCAACAACGACACCAAATTTGGCAAACAACAAAATCACAGCTATGATAAATAGCAACAACAAACTTGATGTCACACTTGATTTTGAAAATGTGGATATGAATGATGTTAATGTGTATGTTGCCTTTAAGAATAACGGTAAGCTTGTGGGAATGAAAATGCCACAGGCAAGCGAGTTAAAGGGAATAGAGTTGATTGATAAAGAGTATACGGATATAGAGGTTTATGCTTGGGATAATAAGCAGAAACCGTATGCGAATATAGTACGTATCGTTAATAATGTACAATAAACAAAAAACTGATGTGGAAACACATCAGTTTTTTTGTTATCTTATAAAATTAGTTTTTCATAATATTTCATCTCTTATTAACCGATTATACCGCAAACGTCCTCTGCAATTTGCTCAGGAGTAAGACGGTTTGCTTTGACGATTTCTTCAGGGTTATATCTGTCAAGAAATTCTTTCTTTAAACCGTAATTCAATACCTTGACGTCAGAATTGCCGTAAAATCTTGCAATCTTTTCGCCGAAACCCCCATCTAAAACACCGTCCTCGACTGTTATAACAATGTCATGGTTTTCTTTAAGCTGTTCTAAAAGCTTATCGTCAGTACCTGTAATGTAAATCGGGTTTATAAGTGTAGGTTTTACACCTGTTTTGTTTTCGATAATTTCAGCCGTTTTTGCACCTACCGAATAGAATGAGCCAAGTGCAACGATTGCAATTTTACTGCCGTTTTGAGTAACTTCATATTCATTTAGCTTGCTGAAGTCCTTTGTAACCTTTTTGCCGTCTGATACAACACTGATAGGTACACGGATTGCAACAGGGTGGTCGTTTTGCTCAATACTCCAATCAAGCATTGCAAGGTATTCTTCCTTTGTTGTCGGTGCAAGGTAGACAAGATTAGGAATGTTAGACATCATCGGAATATCATATATACCAAGGTGAGTAACGTCATTCATACCGTAAACAGACGCCAAATATACAAGGAGTGTTGCGGGACTGTTGTTGATACATAAATCCTGTGAAAGCTGGTCGTAGGTACGTTGAATAAATGTGCTGTAAACACCGTAAACAGGCTTGCCGCCGCTCTTTGCGATACCTGACGCAAGTGCAACGGCTGTTTCTTCGGCGATACCAACGTCAACAAACTGTGAGCCTGCCTCTTTTCTCTTGTCCTCTGTGAAACCGAAAACGGTAGGTGTGGCAGATGTAATTCCGACAACGGTTTTGTCCTCTTTCATTTTCTTTAAAAGAATATCGGCTGTCATTGACGAATAATCTTCTCCGCCGTCTTGCGACATATCGGATTTACCTGTTTCAAGGTTGAATGGACCGCAGTAGTGCCAATTTTCCTTGTTTTCTTCTGCTATTTTGTAGCCTTTACCTTTTTGGGTACAAATGTGAACAACTACAGGATAAGTGCTGTCTTTAACCTGCTCGAATGCGGTGATAAGCGAATCAATGTCATTTCCGTCTTTTACAAATACATAGTCAAGTCCCATTGATTTGAAAAGATTACATTCCGATTTACCGTCTGTATTGCGAAGCTGTTTTAGGTTTTTATACAAACCGCCGTGATTTTCTGCGATAGACATATCGTTATCGTTTACAACGATTATAAGATTGCTGTTAAGCTCACTTGCAAAGTCAAGTCCTTCAAGAGCCTCGCCGCCCGAAAGTGAACCGTCACCGATTACGGCAATTATATTTTCACTGTCGCCCTTTAAATCACGACCTTTTGCAAGACCGCAGGCAAGTGAAACGGAAGTTGAAGTGTGACCGATTGTAAAGAAATCGTGGTCGCTTTCGTCGGGATTGCTGTAACCCGATACGTCATCATACTTGTCCTCGTACAAAAACGCATCTTTTCTGCCTGTAAGCATTTTATGCGGATAGCTTTGGTGAGAAACGTCATACACAATTTTGTCTGTCGGTGAGTTAAAGACATAGTGAAGTGCGATTGTCGCCTCTACCATACCAAGATTAGGACCGAAGTGTCCGCCGTGTTTGCTTAGCTTTTGCAAAAGTGCTTGACGCATTTCGTCTGCAAGAACGTGAAGCTGTTCACTGTTTAAATTTTTTACGTCTGTCGGTTGATTGATTTTTTCAATATACATTTAAAATTCCTCCATAAGTTTATTTAATGTTATTTACCTATTTTGTTTTGGATACAATGACTTTAGCAACGTCAATCCCAAGATAATTCACCTGTTTTCACGGCTGTTTCGTAACGGTCGATTTTGTAGTTCAGTCGCTTTAATGTGACATTCATTTGTTCCATTTGGTCAAGTAGATTTTTTCTTTGCTCAACCAAAAGCTGAAGTCTTGCCGGAATGGTTTCGTCACCCTCTTGAAAAAGTTTAACGTATTCGATAATTGATTCAACAGGCAGACCGGCACTTCGCATACAAATAACGTGCTCAACCCAACCTAAGTCGCTTTCCTGATAATCACGAATACCGCTTGATGTTCGTGTAACAGGCGGTATCATTCCGATACGTTCATAATATCGCAAAGTGTCCTGCGAAATATCGTATTTTTCGCTTACTTCTTTTATAGTCATTAAAATCACCTCGCATATATTTTTTATTTACAAGTATATTATAATACTTGGAGTTTACTCTAAGTCAATAGTTTTTTGAAAATTTTTTGAAATAAATTAAGTGGAGGAGAAATTTTTAAACAAAAAAACAGGCAAAACCGAAAGGTTTTGCCTGTCTGATTATCATATTCGATAATGAATTAGTTTTCTTCGTTAATCTTAGCTTGAGCAGCTGCAAGTCTTGCGATTGGCACACGGAATGGTGAGCATGAAACATAGTCAAGACCAATCTTGTGGCAGAACTCAACTGATGATGGGTCGCCGCCGTGTTCACCGCAGATACCGATGTGAAGTTTTGGATTAACCGGTTTACCAAGCTTAATAGCTGTTTCCATAAGCTTACCGACACCCTTTTGGTCAATCTTAGCGAACGGATCGTTTTCAAAGATTTTAGCGTCATAGTAAGCGTCAAGGAACTTACCTGCGTCGTCACGAGAGAAACCGAATGTAAGTTGAGTAAGGTCGTTTGTACCGAAACAGAAGAAGTCAGCTTCGTTAGCGATTTCGTCAGCTGTTAGAGCCGCACGAGGGATTTCGATCATTGTACCAACTTCGTACTTAAGTTCGATACCTGCTGCAGCGATTTCAGCGTCAGCTGTTTCTACAACGACTTTCTTAACGTACTTCAATTCCTTGATGTCGCCGATAAGCGGAATCATAATTTCAGGAACGATTGTCCAATCAGCGTGAGCCTTTTGAACGTTGATAGCTGCACGAATAACAGCCTTTGTCTGCATTTTTGCAATTTCAGGATATGTTACTGCAAGACGGCAACCTCTGTGACCCATCATAGGGTTAGCTTCGTGTAAACCGTTGATAATATCCTTAATAGCCTCAACGCTCTTGCCTTGAGCCTTTGCAAGCAATTCAATATCTTCTTCTTCTGTAGGAACGAACTCGTGTAGAGGTGGGTCCAAGAATCTGATTGTTACAGGGTTACCTTCAAGAGCCTCGTAAAGTTGCTCGAAGTCACCTTGTTGCATAGGAAGAATCTTATTAAGAGCTGCTTCTCTTTCTTCAACTGTATCAGCACAAATCATTTCTCTGAATGCGTCAATTCTGTTGCCTTCAAAGAACATATGCTCTGTACGGCAAAGACCGATACCTTCTGCACCAAGCTCCTTAGCTTTCTTAGCGTCAGCAGGAGTATCTGCGTTTGTACGAACTTTTAGTGTTCTGTACTTATCAGCCCATGACATAATTCTGCCGAATTCACCTGCGATTGATGCATCAACTGTTGGGATAATACCGTCATAGATATTACCTGTTGAACCGTCAAGTGAAATTGTATCACCTTCGTGATATTCTTTACCGTTAAGTGTAAACTTCTTGTTTTCTTCGTCCATTGCGATGTCGCCGCAACCTGATACACAGCATGTACCCATACCACGGGCAACAACGGCTGCGTGAGATGTCATACCGCCGCGAACTGTAAGGATACCTTGAGCGGCTTTCATACCTTCGATATCTTCAGGAGAAGTTTCAAGTCTTACAAGAACAACCTTTTCGCCTCTTGCAGCCCATTCCTTAGCGTCGTCAGCTGAGAATACAATCTTACCTGCTGCGGCACCCGGAGATGCACCAAGAGCTTTACCCATCGGTGTAGCAGCCTTTAGAGCGGCAACGTCGAATTGTGGGTGAAGTAGTGTGTCAAGGTTTCTTGGGTCGATCATTGCAACAGCTTCTTTTTCTGTTCTCATACCTTCGTCAACAAGGTCACAAGCAATCTTCAAAGCAGCTTGAGCAGTTCTCTTACCGTTTCTTGTTTGTAGCATATAAAGCTTTTTATTTTCAACAGTGAATTCCATATCCTGCATATCTCTGTAGTGATCTTCAAGAAGTTTGCAAACATCCTTGAACTGAGCAAATGCCTCAGGGAATTCTTCTTCCATCTTTGCGATTGGCATTGGTGTACGAACGCCGGCAACAACGTCTTCACCTTGAGCGTTTATAAGGAATTCGCCCATAAGCTTCTTTTCACCTGTAGCAGGGTCACGAGTAAATGCAACACCTGTACCGCAGTCATCACCCATGTTACCGAATGCCATTGACTGTACGTTTACGGCTGTACCCCATGAATAAGGAATATCGTTATCACGACGGTATACGTTAGCTCTTGGGTTATCCCATGAACGGAATACGGCTTTAACAGCACCCATAAGCTGTTCTTTAGGATCTGATGGGAAGTCTTCGCCAATCTTTTCCTTATATTCAGCCTTAAATTGTGATGCAAGTTCCTTTAGGTCGTCAGCTGTAAGCTCAACGTCAAAAGTAACTCCCTTTTCTTCTTTCATTTTGTCGATAAGTTCTTCAAAATACTTCTTACCGACTTCCATAACTACGTCTGAATACATCTGAATAAATCTTCTGTAACAGTCCCAAGCCCATCTTGCGTTACCTGACTTCTTAGCGATAACTTCAACAACGTCTTCGTTAAGACCAAGGTTCAAGATTGTATCCATCATACCCGGCATTGATGCTCTTGCACCACTACGAACAGAAACAAGAAGTGGGTTTTCCTTATCGCCGAACTTCTTACCTGTGATTTCTTCCATTTTGCCGATGTACTCGTTGATTTCAGCCATAATATCAGGATTGATTGTACGACCGTCTTCGTAATATTGAGTACAAGCCTCAGTTGTAATTGTGAAACCCTGCGGTACCGGAAGACCGATATTTGTCATTTCAGCAAGGTTAGCACCTTTACCGCCAAGCAACTCTCTCATAGTTGCATTACCCTCTGTAAAAAGGTAACAATACTTTTTTGCCATTGGATTCTCCTCCTAAAGTTATAAAAATAGTAGCGACGGCGTCTGCCGCCATATGTCTGTATATTAATTATACCATAAATAAAAGAAATGTCTATATTATTTATTCAATTTTTTTATAATTTGTGAAAAATATATCATTGTTTAGATATTTTTTTTATAAAACGACAAAAAAACACCGATATGTCGGTGTTTTTTGGATTATTTTTTTACGTCTTTCATTTCAAATACGTTAATTTTCGGTGCTTTATATGACTCAATGTAGTCAAGTGTTTCGTCCACGTCATCGAAAACCTTGTAAAGAAGTTTACAGCCGGCTCTCAAAAACTTTTCCTTGACCGCAACTTCAAGCATATCAATCATTGCGTTGTAATATCCGTTTACGTTAAGTATGGCGATAGCTTTGTTATGTCTTTCAAGCTGTTTTAGAGTAAACACTTCAAAAAATTCCTCAAAAGTGCCTATTCCGCCGGGAACAATAACAAAAGCGTCCGCTCTTTCTTCCATTATACGCTTTCTTTCACGCATTGTGTCCGTTCTGATAAGTTCCGTACAGTCTTGGAAAATACGGCCGTCAACACCCATATCTTCATCATCAAAGAAATTCGGTACAACACCGACAATTTCGCCTTTCTTTTCATAAACACCGCGTGCAACCGCACCCATAAGTCCGGATGCACCTGCACCGTAAACAAGTCCGTGACCTCTGTCAGCAATTTTACGTCCGAGTTCTTCGACTTGGCTGACATAAGATTTATCTATTGTGCTGCTTGACGCTCCGAATACACAAATTTTCATAATACATACCCCTTTCTGCCTATTATTTTTGAGAAAAACTGTTGTAGAAAACAGTTTCGTTTAAATCTTTTCTGCTTGAATGAGCCGCCGCAGGCTCTGCGTCGTCTGACGGATAACCTGTCGGTAAAAATGCAACGGGAACATAATTTTCAGGCAAATTGAATTGCTCTTTTACGTCCTTCGGATTAAATGAGCCTACCCAAGTCGTTCCGAGTCCTACGCTTTTTGCCGCCAACATCATATGCGTTGCAACGATAGCTGCGTCGATTTCACCCTCGTCGTGTCCGTCATTTCCGCGCGTCCAAGATGTTTCTTTGTCGTAACATACAAGGAAATTAAGCGGCGGATTAAATGCAAATTTCGTGCATTTGCTCACCTTTTCAAGTTCTTTTTCGTCGGTAAGTACAAGTATTCTCTGTGGCTGAAAATTTACGGCAGTAGGCGCTGCCTGCATTGCCGCAAGAATATAATCTATCTTTTCTTTCTCTACTTTTTTATCAGAAAATTTTCTGAGCGAAAATCTGTTTTTTGCCAATTCTAAAAAATCCATTTTTAATCACTCCTCATCGTATTCTTTCCTTATTATTGTTATTTTATCATAAATATTATTGTTTGTAAATAAATTAAATTTTAATAATAATTGAATTTTTTATAAGTGTGTGTTATAATATATGCAAATGAGAAAAAGGAGGTTTTCTGATGTATACCGTTGATTTACACAATCATACAAAATTCAGCTATGACGGCTCGAACACGCCCGAAGAAATAATTGAAAATGCAATCAGACACGGTGTTGACGTTATCGGTATAACCGACCATCAATTCTCAATCGGTGAAAATCTTCCTATATATTATGAATATATTCAGCATTGTAAAATAAAATATGCCGATAAAATAAAAGTTCTTTGCGGTCTTGAAATCGGTACACGTCCGACACCGCCGGAATCGCTTCCGCGTGCAACGGAAAATTTTGATTATGTACTTTTTGAATGCCTTGACGATACAAGGGCAATAGATTTTTATGAATTTTTGGAATGGCGAAAGCTGTTTAAATGCAAAGCAGGTCTTGCACATACCGATATTTTCAAACTCGGTGAAAGATACGGACTTGATATAATAAAAATTTTACGTGACAACGATATTTTTTGGGAACTGAATACTTCGGGAAATTACATATATTATTATGATTTTCTTACCAACGAAAAGAAACAACAGATAATCAAAGAAAGCGGAATTCCCGTAAGCGTCGGTTCTGATACGCATTACATTGCGGAATATCGTAAAAAACAAATTCGCCGTGCGAATGAATTATTGCAAAAATTAAATATTCCTTTACCATAAAAATGACGATTTTTAATCGCCATTTTTTTATTGTTAAAAATAAAATCGAAAAAGTTTTAAAAATATTGCTTAAAATCGAATATTGTTATATAATATAAATAATTGTGATAAAATCGTTTTGTCTGTAATCTGAATAGGAGTGATATTTTTGAAAATAAAAAGTGTTTCAAAAAAATCCGTCATACTTATGGAGTTTGACTGGGTTTTGTTTATAGCAACAATCTGTTTGTCGGTGTTTGGAATAGTGATGATTTATTCGGCTACGCGAACATTGCAGTCGAATACGAATGTAATAGTGCAGTCGGGTGCAATGGTTATAGGTTGTGCGGCAATGCTTGTAACGTGTTTTTTCGATTACGAACAGCTTAAAAATCTCGTCAAACCGATTTATATATTCGCCGTCGCGATACTGCTTTTGGTATTGGTGTTTGGTGTCAGCGGCGACTGGGGTGCGAGGAGCTGGATCAGATTCGGTGCAATCGGTATTCAGCCTTCGGAAATCGCAAAAATTTGCTTTATAGTAACTTTTTCGTGTCACTTATCCAAAGTGCATGACGATATAAATAAACCGCTTACGATTTTAGGATTGTTGCTTCATATCGGCGTGCTTGTAGGTTTGATTTTGTTACAGCCTGATATGGGCAGTGTGTTGGTATTTTTGTTTATGTTTATATGTCTTATGTTTGTTGCAAAACTTTCATATAAATATATATTGCCGATTGGTGTGGCAGGTGTCGCGTCATTGCCTTTTATATATAAGTATGTACTTTCGGAATATCAGCAGAAACGTATTCAGGTGTTTTTCAATCCAAACCTTGACCCAAGGGGCAGAGGCTATAACGTAATTCAATCTAAAATTGCGGTCGGTTCGGGTCAGCTTTGGGGTAAAGGATATTTGCAGGGAACGCAAAACCAAATGGGTTATTTGCCTACTAAATATACCGACTTTATATTCAGTGTAATAAGTGAGGAATTTGGTTTTATCGGTGCATTGCTTGTTACGGCGGTGCTGTTCTTCATAATTTATAAATGCTTTAAAACCGCTCAAAAAGCCGATAATGCTTTCGGAAGATATATTTGTGTCGGTGTCGGTGCAATGATGTTGTTCCACGCATTTGAAAATATCGGTATGTGTATCGGACTTATGCCTGTTACGGGTATTCCGTTGCCGTTTGTAAGCTACGGCGGTACGTCACTTGTTGTGAATATGATTGCAATAGGACTGGTGCTTAGTGTGTCGTATCACAATAAACCGCGAAGTGTGTTTGACGTATATTGATAATTAAGACTGTCGACAAATTGTCGGCAGTCTTTTTTGTTTACTCACAAACTATCGTCGATTGAATATTATATAGTAAGGAGGCAAGAATTTCTCGCTTGCCTTTTTAAAATATTTGAGGGGAGTGAAATTTATGTATATATTGGTTGGATCGGTCACTACTGCGACAAGACTAAAAAAAGCTGCAGAAAAAATTATCGGTTTTCCGGCATATGTTGTGCATACGCCGTCCGCTTTAAATCAAGGTGGCTGTTCCTATTCCGTGCGTGTTGATGACCGTGCACTTAATGAAATCAGAAAGATAGCCGGCGATAATGAGATTCCGATTAGACGGATTTATATAGAAAGAACAGTAAACGGGGAGCGTGTTTATGATGTTGTATCTTGATAACGCGGCAACGACTTTGAAAAAGCCTTTGTCGGTGTATGCGACGCTTTTTAAGAGTACCTTGTTTTCGGGCGGAAACGCAGGACGGGGAGGACATAAGATGAGTATGGACGCAGTGCGTGCTATTGTAGATACACAAGATTTGATTGCACAGCTTTTTAATATAAAAAAAGCCGAAAATATTGTTTTTACGCAAAATGCGACGTATGCTCTGAACACTGCCATTCTCGGCACAATGTCAAACGGAGGACATATTGTCGTTACGGAGATGGATCATAACAGCGTTTTAAGACCTGCTTGTTTGCCCGGTAATTACACCGTTGTAAAAGCGGATAAGAGCGGATATGTACACGCGGAAGATGTTGAAAAGGCTGTGAGGAAAGATACAAAGCTGATTGTCTGTACCCACGCGTCAAACGTGTGCGGAACAATTCAGCCGGTGTATGCGATAGGAAGAATAGCGAAAAAGCATAAAATACCGTTTTTGCTGGACGTTGCACAAACGGCAGGGAGCATAAATATTGATGCGGAAAAAATGAATGCGGATATGATAGCTTTTCCGGGACATAAAGGTCTTATGGGACCGCTTGGAACAGGCGGATTGTATGTGAAAAGTCCGGAAGAACTTGCACCGCTTGTGACGGGCGGAACGGGAAGTAATTCGGAGAGCGTTTCCCAGCCGGAATTTATGCCCGATAAGTTCCATAGCGGTACGATGAATACACCTGCAATTAAGGCTTTGGGGGCAGGGGTTAAGTATGTTATGAAATACGGCGTTGATGTAATCGGTAAGTATGAAAAAATGCTTTCCGAAAAATTTAAAGAAAATTTGATGAATATGGATAATGTTACGGTATACGGGAATGATAACAGTGTTGCGACTGTCGCGTTTAATGTGGCAAATCTCGGAAGCGAAGAAGTTTTTGAAATGCTTAAGGGCAAAGCGGCGGTAAGAGCAGGTTATCATTGTGCACCGCTCGCACACAGAGCGATAGGTACATCGGATAGGGGAGCGGTCAGAGCGTCGTTCGGAGTTTTTAATTCAAAAAATGATGTGGCGAAAATGACTGATTATGTGTATAAAATCAGTAAAAATGTGTCGGGATAGAGGAATCTGTCCCGGTACATAAAAATGACAAATTTTTTTGAAAAAAGTATTGACAAATGCTTTTTGGTCTGTTATAATTAATCAAGTCAGTTGGTGAGTAGAGAACTCACTGAAAGACAGATTGAATTATGCGGGTGTAGTTCAATGGTAGAATTCCAGCCTTCCAAGCTGGTCGCGTGGGTTCGATTCCCATCACCCGCTCCAATATATGTGTCTGTAGCTCAGTTGGATAGAGCAATTGCCTTCTAAGCAATGGGCCGGGGGTTCGAATCCCTCCAGACACGCCAATTTCTTTTTGGAATTCAAAAAGAGTTTAGTGTGCGTAGATAACTACCGCCATCATATGGTGGGTATAGTTCAGCTGGTTAGAGCGTCAGTTTGTGGCACTGAATGTCGTGGGTTCGAATCCCACTACCCACCCCATTTTAATTTTAATATACAGGGATATAGCCAAGTCGGTAAGGCACCAGATTTTGATTCTGGCATGCGTAGGTTCGAGTCCTGCTATCCCTGCCAGGGCCATTAGCTCAGTCGGCAGAGCACTTGACTTTTAATCAAGTTGTCCGGGGTTCGAATCTCCGATGGCTCACCAAGTGAAACCGCTTAAACGTATGTTTAAGCGGTTTTTTTTGTTCGTTAAATTGGATAGCTACTGTTGTGCAATTTAATTATATAAAGAAATAATATTAAATATTATATTTATTTTGTATATAGTGATAAGAAAATCAAAATTAAGGAGGTATTAGACAGAAATGAATGATGATTTGTATTTTTGTCCGTTGGTGGAAATGAATATACATAATTATGAATGTATAGAAAATTGTGATTGTATCGATGGGTATATAAAAATTTTATCCTTGCCTGATGAATATAAAAGAAAAGCGGAGTTTAAAGAAATTTGTAAAAAATGCAAATATCACATTGATTAAAATAGTTATAGCTTGTGAATAAACCTATTTCCGAATTATCTTATTTTTTTGTGTGGTTTAAAAGCAAGCCGTTTTACCGTCTAATATAAAAAAATAAGGTGTTTATTATGTATATGGTGCAAAATCCTAATCCGGAGGCAGTTATTCAAGTCGAAAAAATAACAGGTTCGGTTTTATCAAACCTTGAATGTTTTTCGGAAAAAGTGTTGGAAAACAAAAAATATAAATAAAAAAGTGTTGAAAACCTTAGGTTTTCAACACTTTTTTATTTGGCAGGGGTACAAGGACTCGAACCTTGGGCACGCGGTTTTGGAGACCGCTGATAAAATCCTCTGTAACCCACATGAATACTACGTTTTCGGACAAGGTGATTCATGTGTATTACAGTTTGTATTACAATTTTTGAAAATGCTAATTTAATCAAAATTTATTCCGCATTCACTAAATATAATTTCAACACACTCATTAATAGTCAGGTCAGGATTATCTTTATAATACTTGAATCCCTTATATTCAATCATACTATTACCAATCTCTTCTTGATAAATTCTAATTTTTCGTGAATTTCGTATTGCAACTTTAACATTTTCTAAGGTGGTTTGATTGAGCAATTTATCAAAGGTTTCTTTATTTTTATTATCTTTTAATTTTGTGAAATCTGTACCATATAAAGTGTTTATATTTTGAACATATTTACTTCTGTCCTCAACAGAGAAGTTGCATATACGCTTATGCAATATCAACCACAATTCAAAGGCAAAATTACTGTATCCAAGTTTATACTTGTATGCACTTCGTTTGTTTCTAATAGTTTTTAGCTCATCAAGAAGATTGCTAAACTGTGTTGCGTGTTCACTATCGTTACTTTCATAATCCACAATGTGGAATACCGGTAATTTTTGATTAGCATAAACGGGAATTGTTATTGATTTTATTCTGCTTAATGGAGATTTATCCTTCTTATATATTAAATTTAACATTAAATACTGCTTCATCAATACTGTTTATCAGCTTCTGAAGATATTCAAAATACCATTGTTCATTTTCACCTTCAACCGAAAAATAATATGAATTAACTTTCTTCATTCGTTACACTCTCCATTCTTTCCTCAAGTATATCTGAAAAATCAATATTTCTTATTGAACCGTAACGATTGATAAAATAATTTTTCATATAGTCCTCAGTATTTCTTACCGCATTAGGTCCGGATGTTCCGAAATCTGACAAAGAATAATGGTTACTAATACCGGTATTATCATCTCTATCAACAAACTTGATCTCATCTCTTCTAAAAATATTTTTATTCAAGAAAATAGGATTATGAGTATTAAATATAAGCTGAGCACCTTTTTTATTTATTTCATCATTATGAAATGCTCCGACAATACTCATAAGAGCCATAGGATGAAGAGAAGCATCAAATTCATCCACAATTAATGTTGCTCCAGTTTGTAGAGTTTCTATAATTATTGGAAATATATTTAAGAATCTTTCTGTTCCGCAAGATTCAAATATTTCTACAGGAATAGCCTTTCCGTTTGATAATATAGAATATGGGGACATTTCGTTATTATCATTGGATTTCACATAAGCAATATTATTTCCGTGTATACCAAAAAGCTTTATTGCTTGATTTAATGTTTTATCCATAAATGCTTGATTCTTTTCTGCTTTTTCGATATGCGGCTCTATAGTCATAAGATTTGCTCTTAAAAAAACTTTGCATTTATTTTTAAACCATTCTGTAATACTATTTACAATTTGTGAACTATATAATGACTTAAACAGTCCGGTAAGAAATAATTCTTCGTCATTTAAGTTATTCTGTGCCATATTTTCACTTGCATTTTTATCAAAAGCCGCAATTAGCATATCTGAAATTACATTTATATCTCCGATTTTTAGTGAAGAATCTCTTTTAAATATCATTTTTTCATTAATTAATAATGTTTCACTTAATATCTTTCTATTGTAATTTGAATCAAGAAAAGTACCTAAATCAATTTGAATTCCATATTGATATACTATACCACCGGTTATGAATTTGATTTCGAATTCTACGGGCTGTGGTTTATCCAATGACAAATTAGGGATTAATTCTAATTTTTTTACGGCTTCATTTGGGGATGTAAAAGCGTAATCACCATTTTTTATATTTCCTTTTAAAATAATACTTTTAAAAACTTCAAGAGCGGAAATTATATTTGTTTTACCTGATGCATTAGGTCCGTATATTACGGCGGATGAAAGCACTTTATATTCTTTTTTTCCTATTTTGGTTTTCAAGACGCTGTATTCAATATCTTTTATCTTGTTTGCAGGTGTCATAGAAAACAAAGTCTCTTTTTGAAATGTTTTAAAATTTTTAAATTTGAACTCTAATAACATAATAGCACCCCTTTTAATATTATTTTGCAGAAATATTGCAAAATCTAATTGTATTATATTCTATTATATCTGTTTTGTCAATGTTTAATACTATAAATATACAAAATGCTTTGAATAATATAATGGATTATAAAGCGGAAATAACAGGTGTAATAAAACTTTAGAAGTGGCGACAGCGCCATATTGAATACAAAAAGTTAGGTGTGCGGGAAATTTCAAAAGGATTAGAAATGACGCTGATAGCAGGAAGGCTTTTGCCAGGGGGTGTTAATGCAGTGATCGTGGTTGGACCGATGAATACTGTGTATCAAAGATGTGCAAATGGAAAAGGCGTGTCTTTTGTAGCGGAAAGTAGCTGGAGTTTTTATGGAAAGAAACTCCCTATACTACTTACTGATTGGATAAATTTCCTCTTGGTAATGTGTTTTGGAAAAGTACAAAGGCGAGAGAATTAATAATCTAAGGTCTTTATCTACCTATGGTGCAAAATCCTAAGTGGGTGATTTACTATAAGAAAAATTGCTGGATTGTTCGTGAATTAAAAATAATAATTAGAAATTCATAATTTCACAGGTGTTTATCGCACCTCATAGAGTTTTAATAAAATCCTCCGAAAGCCTTGAAAATAAAGGATTTATCGCAATCAGTCCACCTTATCCCTTTATATGATTTCACACAATGTTACCCTTGTTCTGCACAATCATAAGGGCAAAATCAAGGGCAGAAAAATCTGATAACACAATATAACAAAGTGTGGTAATCGGGAAACTGTGATGTATGTGCGAATAGATTATTTTGGAGGATAACACTATGGAGAAATATATTTACGATGAAAGCAACGGACTTTGGTATGAATTGCAGGGGGATTATTATATTCCTTGCCTTACTTTACCAACCGAAAAAGAAAACAAGCCTATCGGCTTATGGGGACAGCGACACAAACGCTATTTACAGGAATGCAAGAAAGCAGTTTACATCACGCTACTCACAAGTGGCAGATTGAACAGTTATCTTGCTGATATTGACGAACAGGCAACGGAGATGATGTTTCGATTGGTTGAGCAAATGGCTGATAAGGAGGGCGTTACTGAACAGCTCAAAACAGAACGCCCGATGTTGTGGGTTGGCAGAATAAACGAGATACAGGCAAGAGCAAGAGAAATCGTCAATGCAGAAATTATCTACGCATAGTAATGTAACGCTTATAAGATGAAAAAGAGGGTAGGCAGATAATATTTTTTGTCTACCCTCTTTGACTTGAAAACAGATACTAAATTGAGAAAACCTGCGTAAATACACTATCTCATTTCTGCAATTATTTTAAGACTTTATTGCACGAATTTTATAATAATGATAGAATGAATTAGTCAAAGCTAACTTGATTGATGTAAGGAGAGGTGTAATTATGTCTTTTTTTCAAAACACTTGTAAACCTAAAGGACTTGGCGGAAGCCTTATGGTTAATATGATGAATATAGGTCATTCTCCTATGGCAGAATGGGGATTGAAGCATATAAAAATTAATAAGAACGATATATCATTAGACGTTGGTTGCGGTGGTGGTGCAAATATAAAAAAACTATTAGAAAAAAGTCCAAAGGGTAAAGTTTTTGGCATTGATTATTCAGAGGTTAGTGTTAGAAAATCAAAAAAAGTTAATAAATTTGCAGTAGAAAGAAAGCATTGTGAAATTCTGCAAGGAAATGTGCAGGAACTTCCTTTTGCCAATGAAACCTTTGACTTAGCAACTGCTTTTGAAACAATATATTTTTGGTCTGATATTGACCAAAGTTTTAGCCAGATATATAGAGTGCTAAAAAAAGGTGGAATTTTTATGGTTTGTAATGAGTCAAATGGCGAAAATGACAAAGATAAAAAATGGACAGAGATTATAAAAGGAATGAAAATTTATACTTCCAAAGAGATTAAATATTCTTTGGAAAAAGCAGGATTTACGCATATAGAAACGAACAAAAATGCTAAAGGCTGGCTTTGTGTGGTTGCTCGAAAGTAAAACAATTTTTAAATTTTACCTGATATACTTAACGGATACGCTCACAATTTCAGCAACTGGCGAAGTAATCCCGTCATGCTTGCAAGCCATTCAAAGTCCCCGTTATCTAACAAGGGGCACAATTTACGAGGGCAAATGGACGAAACAGGCGAAAGTCCTTGAATATATGGGGGGTAAACGCACTTTCAAGGGGTGTTAACTGAAAGACGGTCATTTAACACCTTTTCAAACAAAAAGATAATGAAATTTACATCTCTGAGCAGACAGAAAATGATATTTGGATAGTGGAAAATAATATTGGGGAATTGACAAAGTTTTTGCGAGGTGCTATTATAACGATGTTATATAATAGTGTTATAAAAAGAGGATTAAAAATGAGCAACGAAGAAAAAACGACATTGCAGATGATTTTATCGGCTGCTATACAGGAATTTCTTGAAAAAGGCTTCACATCTGCTTCATTACGAAATATTGCTAAAAAAGCAGGCGTAACCACAGGGGCTTTATATGGCTATTATGATAGTAAAGAGGACTTGTTTGAAGCATTGGTAGGCGAACACTACAATTTTTTACTGGAACGATTTTGCAAGGCTCAAAAAGAATTTGCTGAAATTCCGCCAGAAGAACAACCTAACAATCTTACTTCTACTTCCGGCGAATGTATGTATGAAATGCTCTTGTATGCCTATGAACACTTGAATGAATTTAAGCTCATACTTTGCTGTTCGGAGGGAACACGTTTTTCAAAATTGATTGATGAAATGGTGGAAATAGAAACAAAAGGAACACATGATTATTTAGCAGTTCTTGAAAAGATAGGCAGACCTGCTCCCCCCATTGATGAACGGTTGGAGCATATCTTGATTACAGGAATGTTTAATACATTTTTTGAGCTGATTATACATGAAATGCCTCTTGAAGAAGCAAAGCACTATTTGAAAGAAATGAGAGATTTCTATACCGCCGGGTGGATGAAAATTATGGGGCAATAAAAATGAATAAATTCGTTAGGGCAATCTGCCCTATAATTTTTATACACAGGTTAGTTACTGCTAACTTCACAAGGGCAACACTAACTGAAATGAGGATATTGGAGGACGTTCATTTTGTTCTCGTATCATAAAAAATTTTCAAGGAGGTTTTATCAATGAAAAAACAGTCAAATCTATCAAGACTGATGGGTTATGCCGGAGGGCATAAGATATTGACCTATCTTTCTTGGGTACTGTCTGTAATGAGTGCACTGTTGGCTCTTGTACCTTTTTGGTATATATGGTGTATTATTCACGACATACTGGAGGTTTCCCCGGACTTCTCACAGGCGGAGAATGTCACAGGCTACGGTTGGTCTGCCGTATTGTTTGCAGTTATCTCTATTGTTGTTTACATAGCCGCTTTGATGTGTTCGCATTTGAGCGCGTTCCGGGTTGCCGCTAATATCCGAAAAGAGCTTATGCGCCATATTGCAGCATTGCCGCTCGGAGTAACGGAGAAGTATGGAAGTGGAAAGCTGCGGAGAATAGTAAACGGTTCCAGTGCTGCTACGGAAACGTATCTTGCACACAGGCTTCCCGACAAAGCGGGGGCGATTGCCACCCCTATAGGGCTACTTTTCCTGTTGCTTGCTTTTGACTGGCGGTTAGGGCTTTTAAGCCTTGTTCCCGTTGTGCTTGGTTTTCTGATTATGATGAAAATGACAGGAAAAGACATGGAAAAGCGAATGGAACAATATCAAAATGCGCTTGCCGATATGTCAAATGAAGCCGTTGAATATGTGCGGGGCGTACCCGTAGTAAAGACTTTCGGACAGACAATCTTTTCTTTCAAACGCTTCAAAAACGCGATAGACAATTACGAAACATGGGTAATCGCATACACAAAGGGGCTGCGTCTGCCTATGATGTTCTATACAACGGCAATTAACAGTGTATTCGCGTTTCTGATTGCCGGAGGTATTCTCTTTACAAGGGGCGGCGTAACAAATGAACTTCTGTTAAACCTTATTTTCTATATTGTGATTACGCCCGTCATTGGTACGACGCTCACAAAAATTATGTTTATGAGCGAGGACGCAATGATTGTAGGCGACGCAATTAACAGGATTAATGAAGTGCTGAACGAAAAACCATTATCTGAAAGCAGCGTGAATAATATCCCTAAAGATAATGGGATTACATTAGAACACGTTAGTTACAGCTATGACGGAAAGAAAAACGCGCTCAATGATGTATCTCTTTCCATAAAACCGGGGCAGACAGTCGCATTGGTAGGATCGTCCGGCGGCGGCAAGACAACGCTTGCAAATATCGTCACAAGATTTTTTGACCCGCAAAAAGGGCGCGTACTGATAGGGAATATCGACATATGCGACATTCCGAAAGAAACATTGATGAATAAGGTGTCCTTTGTATTTCAGAACAGCCGACTTATCAAAGCGTCCATATTGGAAAATGTGCGTATGGCAAAGCCTGACGCTACACGCGAAGAAATCGCCCATGCTTTGGAAGCTGCACAGTGCTTGGATATTATTGAAAAATTACCGAATGGCATTGATACGGTTGTCGGCGCAAAAGGCGTATATCTGTCCGGCGGCGAACAGCAAAGAATAGCGATTGCCCGCGCGATTTTGAAAAATGCGCCTATCATAATCCTTGATGAAGCGACCGCATTTGCCGACCCCGATAATGAGGTGCGCGTACAGCAGGCTTTATCCGCGCTTTCAAAGGGAAAGACCGTCATTATGATTGCACACAGGTTGTCGTCAATCACAGACGCGGATTGCATTTATGTACTGCAAGACGGTGAAATTGTCGAAAGCGGCACACATAGCGGACTGATAGAAAGAAACGGCATATTTACAAAAATGTGGAAGGATTATTCCGAAGCGGCAGAATGGAAGATTGCAAAGGAGGTAAACGCATGATTAAGACATTGCAAAGACGTTTTGCATTATCAAGACAGGGGGCTGTCGATTTGATAAAAGGCTGTATTGCCTGCGTCGTACAGGATATATCCTTTATGCTCCCTGTGGGATTGCTCTATTACTTTGTCATTGACACCATGAATGGGAACTTGAATGGAAGCCGCATTGCTTTTTATGCGGTTGGTTCTTTGGTTTGCTTATGCCTTATATTTATTGCGACTTGGTTTCAATATAACGCCACTTACTTAGCGACTTATGTGGAAAGCGGGGTAAGGCGTATATCCTTAGCGGAACGGCTACGCAAAATCCCGTTGTCCTTTTTTGGCAAAAAAGACCTTGCGGATTTAACCAATTCTATTATGGGAGACTGTGCTACGCTTGAAACTGCATTCTCCCATTATGTACCCGCATTGGCAGGCTCCCTCATTTCAACAACACTAATTGCAATCTGCCTTTTTGCTTACGACTGGCGAATGGCTCTTGCGGCGGTGTGGGTTTTACCGATTGCATTTACAATCACATTCTTTTCAGCTCGCATACAGGAATACTTTAACTGTAAATCTGTAGCGGCAAATGTCGCGCTTGAAAGCGGTGTACAAGAGTGTATCGAAAGTTTACAGGACTTGAAATCAAACAATGCGGAAGAAAGTTATCTGAAAGGACTTGACAAAAAAATTGACTATGTAGAAAAACGGCACATTATAACAGAACTTGGAACAGCACTTTTTGTTGTTTCTTCAACACTAATATTAAAGTTTGGAATTGCTACGGTTGCGCTTGTAGGCTCTACGCTGCTTATTCGTGGAGAAATTGATATTCCGCTGTTTTTTATGTTCTTGCTTGTAGCTTCAAGGCTTTATGCCCCGCTTGAAGGCGCATTGCAAAATCTTGCTGCGGTAATCTCTACGAAAACGAACATAGACCGCATGAACGAAATCCTTGACCAACCTATTCAGACAGGGGAAAATCAACTGATAAATAAAGGTTATGACATTGTATTCGACCATGTAGGATTTGCTTATAATACTGGGGAAACCGTATTGAAAGATGTGTCTTTTACGGCAAAACAGGGAGAAGTTACCGCTTTAGTCGGACCGTCCGGCGGCGGAAAAACTACGGTGTCGCGTCTTGCCTCGCGGTTTTGGGACATAAACAAAGGGAAGATTACTGTCGGTGGTATGGATATATCGAAAATAGAGCCGGAAACCTTGCTGTCTCTGTACTCTATCGTATTTCAAGATGTGACGCTGTTTAACAACACAATCATGGAGAATATCAGAATAGGCAGAAAGGACGCGACCGACGAAGAAGTAATTGCGGCGGCAAGACTAGCAAATTGTGAAGAATTTGCAGAAAAGCTCCCAGACGGGTATAACAGTATGATTGGTGAAAATGGTTGCGAATTGTCTGGCGGGGAAAGGCAGAGAATTTCAATCGCCCGCGCTTTTCTCAAAAATTCCCCTATTATCTTACTTGATGAAGCAACGGCAAGTCTTGATGTGGAAAATGAAACATTGATACAGGCTGCTTTGTCAAGACTGATAAAGGACAAGACCGTACTTGTTATCGCCCACCGTATGCGTACCGTAAGCGGCGCAGATAAAGTGGTTGTGCTTTCAAACGGTACGGTTGCCGAACAGGGAACGCCGGAAAAACTGATGAACACAGGCAAAATTTATCCGCATATGGTAAAGCTGCAAATGATTAGTCAGGATTGGGGAATTTAGATTTCTAACTGAAATTGAATGATATAGATTTCATATTTTCCCATTAGTGAGAAACGCAAAGAGGTCGACATTATGAAAACAGAATGGATACTTTGCCCTGTCTGCGGCAATAAAACCCGAACAATGATACAGGAAAATACTGAGATGAGAAACTTTCCTCTCTACTGTCCGAAGTGCAAAAAAGAAACAATCATCAATGTTCAGGATATGAAAATCACGCTTGCAGTCAGCAAATAATTATGTACCACCGCCGCTATGGGTAACACCATAACGGCGGTTTTTCCATATCTATCGGCTATCTCTGTCAATGGATTTTTTGCGCTGTCTTTGGGGTGGTTTCTGCCTATTTTTATCCTGTATCTCCCGCAAATGTTTTAATACGCTCTGCTTTTCGGGTGGTCTGCGCTGCTCTTTGGCGGCGGCTGACGGTTTCCTGCTGGTCTGACGCTCCCACTCGGCAAGGTCACGGCTGTACTGTTCCACAACGCTTTCCATTTCTCGGAAAGTACGCATGAACGCCTGCACATCGGGATAACCGTCCTCTTTCAGAATATCGGGCAGCATATCCAGTTTTGCAGCGATTTCCTTTTCCGTCTGCTGTATCTGCTCGGACAAGGCTTTACGCTCCTTGCCTTTGAAAAGCCCCTTTGTGTCTGCAAGCTGCGCTTTCAGTTTCGGGAGAACATCGTCCTGCAAACGGCGGATTTCCCTTGCGCCCTCCTGCGCCTTTATCATCAGATTTTTCATGCGTCGAAATTCCGCCATATCCATATCCAGCGTAGGCTTGGGCGGCATATCCTTTTCTCGGATAAGGCTTTGCAGAAGCTCCTTTGCCCTGCCGATAATGCTGCGGAACAAGGTAGGCAGCCAGCCCTTTTCTTTAATGGACTGACTTGCCTTTTGGTGGATTTCCTCTTTCTTGATTTCCAGTATCTTTGTTTCCTCAATCCCCGATAACAATGCCATATCCGCCGTCCTGTTCCATTCCTGCCTTGCGGCGTTGTCGGCTTCAATCTCGGCGGCTTTGGGATTGTTCTTACCGATTTTCTTGGTAGGAAGATAAACGCTGTTCTTATCAAATACCTTTAACTGCTGTTCGGGATCAGCAATATGGCGATTGATAAGGTCAGTGTAAATCTCTTTTACCTCCCGAAGAAAAGGCTCGCTTTTGAATTTATCATCTTTCACGGTAAAGAGGTGGCTTTCGTAAACCTCGCCCT